>JBLIGB010000061.1:0-8680 GCA_047636795.1 Bacteroidia bacterium
CTTTCATCCTCCGCTTGGTCAGCAGAAAATCAACTGTGTAACCATATTTGTCCACTGCTCGATATAGATACCTGTCCTTCCCCCCTGCTTTAATATACGTCTCGTCCATTCTCCAACTATCTTAGACGCTGCGCTTTCTCTTATGCATATTCGCCTCAATCAGAGGTGAGAATTTGAACACCCAGCGTTGTAGAGTAGAATGATCAACCTTCACACCTCTTATTCTGAGCAGTTCTTCAACATCTCGATAGCTCAAAGTGAACCGTAACTGAAATAAACTGCCTGAAGAATGATTGCTTTTGGAAATCTGTGACGCTCATACATTCTAGTGGCCTTTGGTTGAAGCCAAATCTAAACCATCATGATTTTGCAAGTTTAACGCGACTGAACCAACAGAAAGCTACTTAAGGTGTACTAGCGCTTGCTAACAATGGCCTTTACGGCCTTGATTGATAGTTCAATTGGTCGGTACACGTACCATGGAAAAAGCCAATCGTTCTCATTAAGGTTGTAGCATTGCCTCATAAATTCCACTGTTGGAAAGGTGAGTCCGACAATGAATGCCAGCTTTGCTCTATTGGATTTAAGTAGCGCAATATTTCTGGTATTGATACTCAACCTATTCTGCAGTACGGTATTTGTTTTTTTAGAATACCCCCCCATGAAACTCCAAAAACGCTCTTCCAATTCACTCTTAGAGCACTGAATGTTTAAGAATTCTTCTGGTACTGCTACCTTCCAGTAAGAGGAACACAAGTAAAGTATCTGACCAATATCTTCCTTGCATTTATACGTCATTGCCAGTTGCTCAAAACGTTGCCAGCTAAACTCGTCTCTTTTTACGTTAAGAAACTCTCGAATATCGCAGAAGCTTAAAACTTTCAGTTCAGTACCAAATAGATGCTTGTGCAGGTGAAGGCAGAGATGCTGCAACAGCATCTCATTGGAGAATTGACGTATCTCCACTCCAAGGAACTGCTCAGAGCGAGTGTCATTCCAAAGCTCTTCCTTGGAAATATTAGCACCCTGATTGCCGCTATACAAATGAGTGTGTAATTCAATCGTTACATGCTTTTTAATTAGCGAATAAGGATGTGCATGAGTAAATTCCTCGTCTTCAAGTGAGGAGCGTCTTAGAATAGCTTTAACAGACCAACCGTTATTTTTCATTAGTTCACAAACTTGATCAAGGTGTTGTTCCCTGATTAGTACATCAATGTCGCTTAGATGTCTTAACCCAAGGTCTTTATAAATTATTTCGCTTAGGTAAATCCCTTTTAGAGGAACAAGCGGAATTTGGTGCTCATTTAAAACCTTTGCAAAATCTTTGAACTCCTTTTGAAGAACAATATTCCGAACTATAACTTGGTTATAGGCATTTTGAAAACCGTTGTTAATATCAGTCGGGATTTGGATGTTTAACCCTGAAAAGGTTTTATGTAGGATCGGTGCAAGGTGAGTGTCTATCGCCTTTTGTAAAATGGGTTTCCAATCTGATATATCCTTCAGATTTCCCCGTACAGATTTTCTATCCGAACTGTTGGGATAGAGCATACTTCCAACCGTAAAAACATCATACGAACCTTGGTAATTCATCAAGCGAAAGATACAGTCAATATCCGTTGATGTGTTTTGGTTTATTCCCATTCCTTAAGGAAGAAACGGGTACTTGGAATGGTTCGCTTATGGGAACTTGAATTTTGCCAAAACAGACTGATTTATCACAAAAATAAATATCCGTATTTGAGTTTAGTTCTAGACTGAATTCCCTGATAAGTGATTTTACTTCTTCAACTGATGTCTTAGGTTTGGTCTGCGCTATTCAGGTTCATCCAAAAGTAGAACTATGAAAAAGGCAGTAATAAACCTACCCTTTCTACTCTATCAATTTTAAAAAGTCTATTTCTTGAATCCGTAGAACAGCTGTTTCCAGAATGAATGAACAGGGAATTTGTCAATGCCAGCAAATCCGATCCTGTATGCACCATCCTCACTTTGCGGCACATAACTAGTTCTGAACATGTAGTCCCAAAGGCTCAGGCTTATACCGTAATTCATACCGTATGGATGTTCCTTTGGAAGATCGTAAGCATGATGATACAAGTGCATTACGGAATTATTGAAAACGTACTTCAACGGTCCCCAAGTAATGCGAACATTGGCGTGATTCAAGTGCCCGATAGTAATTGCAACGAAGTGTATGAAGAAAGCTTGTTCAGGTTCAAATCCACCGACCAACATAACGACCAACGTTTTAAGTGGTTTGTACAATACATTCTCCATCCAATGATAGCGCAAGTGAGCTGCAAAGCCCATTTCCTCAACCGAGTGATGCACTTTATGGAAGCGCCATAGAAATGGAAATCTATGCAGCAGTACGTGTGTGAACCACTGTACGAAATCATTCAGAATAAAGAAGATTAATATCTGCCCCCATGCTGGTAAGGCAGTGAAATTGAAGAAACTCAATGAGGTCATTGTGATTCCAAACAGGCCGAGGGAATGTTCCAGTAGCGCGTAAAAGCCAATAATCATCAATCCGAAAATGAAGAAATTGAAATACATATATAGTGCATCCAACCAAAAATCCTTTCTGACAATCGGCTGGTTTTTTCTCCATGGAAATACGATTTCCAATCCCCAAACTAATAAGGAGAGCACAGTTAATCCCCAGAAATAATTCTGATACCACGGCTTATCGTCATAGTTGAAGGTTACTTCATTGACAATCCAGCCCCAATAATCACCAATGGCATTTATTATGATTTCCAAAAATTCACTCATTCTGTTTCAGGTAAGTTAACGCCCTTTACAAGTATGGAAGTTCCAAATGAGCCCTACAGACTTCAAATAGGGAACAGACTTGTATGCATCAAAGTTCACTGGTATTAGCATAACTATTCCCATTGATGTCAGTCCTAATAGGAATAGCGTAGTGCAACTTACCGAATTTTCGACACCACGTGAGTGCCCGTGAACTACCTCCGGTGCAATACTTCTCCTGTATCCTGTCCTTGTTCAATATCCCCTTTTCATATTCTGACACAACCATTCGTTTGAAGGAATCGCTATACGTTTTTTGGGGGGGAACCTTCGCTTTTCTCCATTTTATTTTCTCATCAGCTAAATGTTTTTAGTCAGCTTTTCAGGGCTAGATAAATCCACAAAAAAGCCCGAATGAACCAAATCATACGGGCTTTAAACAAAATTATGTAGTCTTTATTTATCTGTTGCAGCGAACTGAGTTTCTTTCAGATAACGGTTAGCTGTAATAACCTCTCCATTTGCATACTTCATTTCAATGTAAGCGCTTGAAAACTCATCCCAAACACGGAATTCACCATGACGATTACCGTTGGCATAACTCAGCTCTGCGGTTTTAGAACCGTCTTTAGAAAAGGTTTCCCACCTTCCTTCAGGGACATCGTTCCTGAAAAACCCTGTTTCCTTGACTTCCCCACTTTCGTAGTAGTTGGTTACGGCTACAAGCTTACCTTTCTCTAGGTGTTCACTTTTAACCGAACCATTCTCATAATTAGTCTTTACCGTATTTTGCGCGAAGCAAGAAGTGCTTACTAAAACAAACAAACTCAATACAACAGCTTTCATATCCTTCTTCTTTTGTTAAACCAAAGTTACAATAAAATTATTTCTCTTAACAATTAGGTAACATTAGGATAACGCAAAGCGACTATAATTGTTTCAATCAAGTTCAAATTGATGAAAAAATTAACATTGGAAAACGATTGTCTCAACGTTACTATTAACGTTTTGGGGGCTGAATTATGTGGACTTTTAGATAAACGGGATGGTGCTGAACACATGTGGAATGCCGACCCAAAATTCTGGCCACGCCACGCTCCTATTCTGTTTCCGTGCGTAGGGGAATCTCAGGATGAAACAATCAATGTTGATGGCGTTGATTATCCCATGGGAAGACATGGTTTTGCACGACACGAAGTTTTTACTGTAATTAAAGAAGATGATACAAAACTGGTTTTAGAACTTAGAAGCAACGCAAGCACACGAGCTCTTTTCCCGTTTGAATTCATCTTTAGAGTTGGGTATGAACTGGTGGAGTCCGAGCTGATTCAATCATTTGAGGTAGTTAATTCAGGCGACCGCAAGATTGGCTTTCAATTAGGTGGCCATCCCGCCTTTACCGTACCATTTAATCAAAGCGAACAGTATTCCGACTACGAGATTGTCTTTGGTTCATCCCAAACATTAGAACGTCATCTACTGACCGACACAGGGCTTTATAGTGGTAAAACAAGAATGTTTTTGGAAAATAGTGATCGATTTGGGCTTACCTACGACTTATTTGAAGAAGATGCATTGGTTTTTAAAAACATCCCGTCAAAGCGCGTTTGGATACAGTCGAAGAATGGTGGCAAACGACTTCAGGTAGATTATGAAGGGTTTCCGCATTTAGGAATCTGGTCTATCCCAGGTGCTGATTATGTGTGTATTGAACCATGGATTGGTTGTGCCGACATGGCAAATCAGCCAAACGAATTTATACAAAAGGACAGTTTGATTTCACTTGAGCCGGGTCGGAATTTCCAAGCCCATTTCTCATTGTCCATAGTATAAAGCTAGTCTTTGGCCTTCTTTTCCAACTCAGCATTTGCCTTTTCTAGTCTTGCCACCATTTCTCGTTGCAACCTCTGAAGCTCTTTCTGCTTTGTAATGTCCGTGACAATACTGACTATTTTAGTCACATTACCTCCCTCATCAGTTACTGGGGTGAATGTTGTATGAACCCATACCGCATCACCGCTTTTACTCGCTAACCTGTTGTCAGAACTGAACGGTTTGCCTTTCGATAAAGCAACATACGTCAACTCAATCAGTTTCTGGTTTGTCTCTTGCCCGGACAGAATAGACCAAGGCTCCTTTCCCACTACTTCTTCGTTGGTATAACCCGTAATTTTTGTGAAGCCCTTATTTGCCCAAATAATTCTTCCCTCTGGGTCGTGAATCAAAACCCCATTAACCGTTTCTGAAGCTACCAGTGACAAGGTTTTCAGCCTCTCCTCGTTAACCTTTTTGTCGGTGACATCTATTAGAATACCCTCTAGCCTTGTTGCTCTACCAAGTTCGTTAAACGATGTTTTTCCTTGAGCTTGTATAACTCGCACTTCACCATTTCTAACTATACGGTATTCGGCCTGATAATCTCCGTGTTTTATACCATTTGCCACTTTTTCCCGAACCATTTTCAAATCATCAGGATGAAGGATTTGGAAAAAATCATCAGCACTTAAATTTCCATCTGTTATACCGAAGATTTCAAAACATCGATTATCCCAAACGGCAGAGACTTTAGGCCCGATTATGAGGTGCCAAACTCCAATTTCTGCTGCGCTAATAGCCAGTTCTCGTTGCAAGAGGTCTGATTTTTCCTTTGCTTGCAGCAGTACTTTCTCCGTTACATCTTGCACGGTACCGACAACGTTAATTATATCTCCGTTAGCGTTTGTGATTATCTGACCGACTCCACTAACATACTTTTCCTTATCCCAGTTAGGAGAAACCAAGCGGTAAACAAAATTGGTTGATTCCCCTGCCATCACTTTCTTAAATCCGTCTTCAAACAAAACGATGTCATCAGGATGGGTAAGGTTTCTGATTAGTTCCAACGATAAGGGTAGCTTTTCAATCCCATGTATTTCATACATTTCTTCAGACCACCAGACATCTTGGGTAACAGGATTGAGTTCCCAATTCCCAATTTTTGCAATTCGCTGCGCAAGTTTTAAAGAGACCTCACTCTTTTCGAGCTCTATTGAAGTTTGATGCTTTTCATTAATGTCTTGAACCGTCCCTGAGATTTTTAAAATAGAGTCGTCTGGATTCTTCTTAACACGACCTTGGCCCCTCATGTACTTCACCTCTTTCGAGGTCGGGGTAATGATGCGGTAAATCATGTCTGTTTCTCTACCACTGGTCAACTTTTCAAACGAACTATCGAATAACGAGATGTCTTCTGGATGCGTCAACCCACGCATTAGCTCGACCGTTACTGCTTGCTTTTCAATACCATGGATGACAAACATTTCGTCTGACCACTCCACTTTTTGCATGGTCGAGTCAAGTCTCCAACTTCCAACTTTGGCTATGTTCTGTGCTTCCTGCAATGATATCTCGCTTTCACGCCATTTGGCTTCGCTCAACAGCAACTCATGCTGAATTTTATAGCGCTGCAAGGCTTTTTTTATGGCTACAGGAAGTCTCTTTACCGTTGAACGCAGAATGTAATCTTCAATCCCTTCCCCTAATAGATCTATTGCGATGTCTTCAGAAAGGTCAAAGGCGAGGAGAATGAATGGAGCATTTACACTTTCATTACGCGCAATTTGTAGCAATTTGACCGCATTAGTGGAGGCGAGGCTATATGGGCTAAGAATAACATCGGGATTAAAAGAGTGAAGCCCCTTTTTGTATTCCTTTTCCGTTTTGACGACTTCAGAAGTATAATTGAAGTCTGAGTCTGAAAGCTCTCGTTGCAAAGCCTCTGTTTCCACATGAAAATCCTCTACAATGAGAATTTTAACCGCTTGTGTTATTTTTTCATGAGGCATGACTAAACCTTTACTGACTTATAGTGTTTATGGTTTCGTCTTGGGAACATTTAGCCTTATTTAAACTGCAACTTATTAAACCATTACATCATGAAAACAATTGCGATCGTTTTATTATCATTTCTAAGCGCCTCATTTACTGACCTTGAACAACTTAATGTGGGGGACAAGGCTCCGAAAACTGACCTAAAAATGGAATCGGTTGATGGAAAAAAAGCCTCCCTTGCAGATTTGGCTAAGGAAAATGGGTTGTGCGTTATTTTCTCTTGCAACACGTGTCCATACGTCATCGGTTGGGAAGATAGATACAACGAAATTGAAGCGGCTTGTGCCAAAAACAACATCGGTTTTGTACTTGTAAACTCTAACGAAGCAAGACGAGACGGTGCAGATAGTATGGGCGAAATGAAAGAGCACGCTAAAGAAAAAGGCTACGGAGATTTCGCTTACCTAGTTGATGAAAATCACGTGATTGCAGACGCTTTCGGAGCCACAAAAACACCTGATGTTTTCCTTTTCAATGGAAAAATGGATTTGGCTTACAAAGGCGCGATTGACGACAACATGAAGCAGAAAGACAGCGTGAAAGAATCGTATTTGAAAAATGCAATTGGCAAAATGACCGCAGGTGAAAAAATCGAACCAGCGTCAACAAAAGCAATCGGCTGCTCAATTAAACGAGTTAGCTAAAGACCTAATTCTTTGAGCTTGGTTTCAAGCTCTCCTTCTTCAAAGGACCCTTCATGAAAATGGCGGGTCTTTTTTTGTGTGTTGACGAAGATGGTTGCAGGAATAGCTCCACTCCATTTATCGCTCACGCGAGGAATCCATTCATTTGGATTGCTTTCATCCAGCAGCAAAACCTCACTTTTGATGGCTTTTTGTTCTAAAAATGGAATCACCTTTGGCTCAAGGTTCTCGACAAAATCAAGCGTTACCAAAAGCACCTTCAATTTCTCGGCAGTATTATTTGATTCCAGCGTTTCGAAGAATGGAAGCTCTTTTACACATGGCCCACACCAGGTTGCCCAAAAGTTGACAACGAAGGTTGTATCCGCTCCATTTTCCAATCGTGCATCCAGCTGATTTAAATCAATTACTGGAACATTTTGAGCTTGTAATCCGAATACGGAAAAAACAGTAAAAACAATGGAAAACGCGATGCGATTCATTTTAAGCAAGGGTGGTGTAATCTTCATAAAGTAAACGTGTTATTCCGTCCGAAAGTCCGAATTGTGGAACAATCATGTCTTTGATTTTTGCGCGTTCCATAATAGCAAGGAAAATTTCGCAAGCAGGAACGATGACATCTGCACGGTCAGCATTCAATCCCAACTTGACAATTCGATCTTCATAACTCATATCGCGCAGCATTACGTGTAACTCCTTCAATTGTTTATATCGAAGAGGTTCGCCCCCTGTAAGCTCCGCCATTTTGTACAGTTTATTGATGTTTCCACCAGAACCAATGCCGTCCAGCTTCTCCATGCCTTTCGTATGCTCTTCAACCCAATCCAACAGCTTATCCCAGTATTCGGCCTCTACCATATTGTTCAGCAAACGAATTGTGCCAATTCTGAAAGAACGACTGGCAACGGGTTTGTTATTGCTGAAAATGGTCAATTCGGTGCTACCACCACCAACGTCAATGTAGAGGTAACTTCTATCTCCAAATAGGTGCTCCTCAAAATGATTAGAAAAAATAATGTCTGCTTCTTTCTTTCCCTGAATAATCTCGATGTCGATACCTGCCTGTTCTGAAATTTTCTCAACCAACTCCTCGCTATTCGTTGCATTACGCATAGCGGATGTGGCGCAAGCCCGATAGGACGACACTCCATGAACATCTAAAAGCAGCTTAAAAGCGCCCATCGTCTGTATCATTCTGCGCTGCTTTTCTTCACCAATAAAACCATTCATAAACACATCTTCACCCAATCGAATTGGGACACGAACCAAAGACGACTTTTTGAATATTGGTCCTGTTTCTGATTCGAAAACGTTTGTAATGAGCAAGCGAACCGCGTTCGACCCAATATCTATCGCCCCAAACTTCATTTAAGTTCTTTCGGTATGAGTTTGAACAATTGTTT
>JBLIGB010000062.1:0-8674 GCA_047636795.1 Bacteroidia bacterium
GATGCATCAGCATAAAATCGCCACTTACATTGCAATGAAACCTGAACTCTGCATTGTGCGGGTTCGGTTTCCATCCGATGAGCAGAAATGCATATCGTAGCGTAACCATTATTCTCAGGTGAAAGAAGATTCTGAATTCATTAATCCTCCTCAAACCCCACAACTTCCAATTTGAATAACCTTCTATTCCATATTGAAAACCTTTGAGATAAACCTTGAACGCAGAGTTTTTTACCTCATTAGAATCTAATGAAACACCCTTCAATTCAGCGCGATAATCAACTCGGTCAACCCTGTAAAAAGAAGACTCCTTCAACTTTCTTGCAGCTATATATTGGTAAATTGAGTTGGGTATTAGAATATCTGGATTCATTAAAAGTAAATATTCACCTTTTGCTCGTCTTATTCCGATATTCTTTGCCATGTACTCCAACACTGGTACATTCTTTACAGTTCCTTCAGAAATATTCTGTTTATGATACTCGCGTGGAACGGAAACTATTTTAACCGAAACCCTATCTGTGGAAATCGGCCAAGAGATGAAATCTTCAATCTTAGCAACTTCTTCTAGAGGGTTATAGTTAACGAACAATATTTCTGCGCTTATATGATGCTTATTAAGTTGTTGAAAAGCATCATTCACACATACTTGTAAGCGTTGCTTAAAATCACCGCCATAATTATCATTACGTCCAACAAAAACGAGACTGATGTATGGATTATTCATCACCAAACTGTTTGGTTATCAGTGAATCCAAAAAGTTGGCATAAAACAAATGGCCTTCGTCATTGAAGTGACCATCGTCCGCGTTATAATCATCTATCGTTACTGCAGGCTGCATATGCGGTAAACCGTCAAATACTTCAGGTCGTGATTCGAACCCAGCAAGTTTTCCGAGATATAAATTTGGTATGACGCTAAGTACAAAAGGTATATCCCTTTCCTTACAGAATTCACTGATTTGCAAAAGCTCATTCCGTGTTTCAGGAATTTCTGGAGCTTCTCTCACCTGCCGAAAACGAGCATTTGCGTACCCAAACCGCACCAAACCTGTCCAAACTATTGTTCCCACAACCGTTTTAGCAGCAAATCCATTTAAATCATCAATCTGAGGGATAACCATATTATTGATGATGTTGGCGTAGGCATCATTCATATTAGCGAACGAAGTGTCTGCCTGAAAACTCAACAAATTCCCGGCATTGGTAGCGTAATGAACGGGAACATATGGCTCTGGGACTCTCTCGAAATTGGCAATATCATTTCCCATAAAGAAATTCATGATAACCAAATCTGGTTCTACAACACTTGAATAGACTTCTAAAACTCTTCGGTATTGAGCAACATCCGACCCGCTAATACCTGTGTTGTAAATGGCTCTTCCCCGGGCCAACAGTTCGTTAGAGAATGATCTGGTCTTATTTGTTGTACTGTGTCCCCAAGTGAAGGAATCGCCAAGCAAAAGAACTCGTTTTTCATCCTCACATTTTGAGTTGAACGGAATGCTGTAAAACCCGTCAGCGTTAAATGGATTAGAGGCGTAAAGCTCAAAAATCGAATCGGAACAAGTCGTACAGCCGTCTCGCTTTAGCTTAATGTACCGTTCTCTAAATGCCACACCCAGCTTTTCATCATCAGCATACACATCCAGTTTAGGTGAACAAATTTCTGGCGTCAGCTGGTGCTGAGTACAATACCAACCTGAGTTGTCTCTATCATCAAGGTTCTCACCAAAATCTTTAACCAGTTTAAAGACAACGGCAGTATCCACCTTAAATACTCCGTTCTCGTCTGCTAAGAAACCATAGAGCGGCTCAAGTTGCTCAACCCGCTTAACCCAACGATTATACTGAAACTGACCGGGTTGCCACCCAAAATTTTTGAGCAACAACTCAGCAACAACTAATGCCAGTAAGACAGCAGTAAAAGAAACGCTTAGATTCTTTATCATTTAGGAATGCAAAGAAAGGTGGAATTATATAACAAAGGTCTATCGTTGCAGAACATTAACTTTGAAGGCTTATGAAATTACAAGAACCTTTTAAGATTGTCGTTTACGGATTGGGCAAGTTTACTGAGTACGTTGCATTCTTAATTAACGAAGACACGGAATGTGAAGTTGTAGCTTACACAGTTGAACGTGAACATTTGCCTGACGGGACTAAAACTTGGAAAGGCAACCCAGTTGTCGCATTCGAAAACCTAACAAGCACTTTTAGCGCAGAAGAAGTGCCGGTTTTTATTGCAATTGGTGATAATCAGAGCAGAATTCAACTATTCCGAACTGCAAAAATGTAGGTTATAAATCCTTCAATTATGTTTCTATCCAGGCTACGGTTTGGAGCAATCTGAAGATTGGAGAACACTTTTTCATCAGTGATGATGTAGGAATTCAACCTTTTGTTTCTATCGGTAGTAATTACATTTTAACCTGAGGCCCTGCTACTTAAACGCAGCGCTATCTCCGTCCCGACCAATGTTAGGCAAGTTGAAAACAGGAGGGTTCCGATACTCTTCTTCATTTATAAATGCTCATCAAATATTCTTCAGACAAGCGCTCTTCTGCCTTTTCAGGGGCAAGCGGTCGTTCCACCACATACACATCCACTGAGTCAATATCCTCTAATATTGGCACATCCAGCCGCCAACGTTTCCAAAGGGTTTGGACTCCAGAAGTATCCAGCTGGCCACTGCCTTTCCACGTACGAATGATATGATATTCTCCACGTGAATAACTCTCCCATTTAAACCCATGTTTCTTCCCTTCATTCCAAACATTGATGTCTTCATAACCATGATTGCGAATACGGTATTCGAAGTACCGAACATTGTCTAGGACAATTTCTGCATAAACAGGGTAAACCGAAAAAGGGTAGGAACTAAGATTAAAAACGCCATAAATGATGTTCATGCTTAATATAAAAAGAGGCCCAAGTAATACTGGTCTAAGCCAACTAATAGGCTGTGTTCTTTGTTCTCTCCATATTGGAATTTTCCCGAGTCTTTGGAGAATTTCATTCCATGGAATAAAAACCAGATAAAATGTCTGTAGCATTCTACGGAAGGAGATGTACATGATAACTCCCAACATGTTATGCATGGTCAATGCTCCTACTACACTTGCCCACTTCCATTTTCGATTGAAAAGCATGAAAACAAAAGCGAGTTCGAAGAATATGACGGCAGTGCCTAAGAACTTCAAAAGTACAGGAAACTTATCTACGCGCAGCACCGAGAGTTTGTCGAAATGTTCGAACCACTCAATCTGAACCTGATTAATCATTGAGTTTGTAAGTGACCAATCGAAGCCACATATCCACAGTTTAAAGTACCCCGCAAAAAAGTAAACGATTCCGAAATGGAGCCAAATTACCTTGAGGTGAAACCCATACAAAGGCTTTGCCACGGCCTCGATAGCTGGTTTTCGGGCTGCATCAACAGAAAACACATCATAACAGGGACTGAAAGCAAGTATCCAAGACACCCAAATAATCATCTGCTCATGAGCGAGTTTTCCGAAGAAATGAGGCACTGCTGCTACATAGAATATGGTAATGGCATTAAGAACTAGAAAAAGTCGTGTTTTGAAACCAATAGCCACCATGAAGGCAAACAGCCCTCCCACCATGCAGAACCATTGGTATATATCTGGGCTGATGGGCAGAATATCTATAAGCCAGCCCATTCCAGGTAAATGCGCTCTTGGCAATTGACCCAAATTGCTGCCATCAAAACGCATCCAATACAAACTACTTATAAAGAGAAAGATTAAGATGCGGGTTATTGCCAGCGCGTGCGGCATCTGTGGCTCAAACAGAAAGTCTTCCAAAGTCTTCCAAAGCTGCCGTCTTGAAAAAAGAGCTACCAACAGTGCGTTAAGCACATTTACACCCAGAAATGCCCTTGATAACAGAAGTTGAAATTGAAATGGCTCAATAGAATAAGGTCTGAACAAAAAATAAAGAGTCAAAGCCAGAGTTAATGACGTAACCAAGGGTACTACAGTGCCAGAAACTAGGCTCCATTGTTTATCCCATACCGAGCAAGTATGCTGCTTAATAAAGCTTCGCCAAGAAGGGATACCTAGGCAACCAGCAAGGAAAATAAGCGGAACTCCAAAGCGAATGAATCGCGCCAGAACATATATAGTCCAATAATAATTGGGATAGAACTCCTTAATGGACTGAAGGTCTTTGGTCAATAGCCAACCAATGTCCCAACCCGAAATTTGAATCATGTAAAGCCAACCTTCGGCTATTGCCCAACCTAATAAGGTTAACACTAGCTGAAGGAGCAACAGTACTCCTAGCTGCTTTGTACTCGTTGACATAATGACTACAAGTTAATTGACCAATACAATAGTACTTGATAGAATCAAAATACTGTTTCAGCCATAAAACAACAGGTTGCATTGCTGATACTTCTGGTAGTTCAGGGAGAAATATTTCAGATTATTGCCGACTACTCTCTGACATTCCATCCTGAAGAAAAACCTAATGTCCACTTTTTTGTAGCGAGTCCAAACAACAGAAAAGTGGTATGTTCACCATTCTGACGATTACCCATGCTGTTAAACAGAACACACATCATCGGCTTGTTTTCTGCTTCGTTGCAATGACCATCTACTTCGGATGTCAGGCACCTGAAGGAGAGGAGAAGTTTTAACCTGACAAAGAGTCAAGAACTACTTTATGTAAGACCTGTCCCACCTTGGAGTCAGGTCAGGATACGATTGAGTTTATCAATCGAGTAAGACAGTTCATTGCTACAAACGCTGATGTGGGCAACCCCAAACACCCCTTATGTGAAACATTTTACCAAATTCCAATAGCTCAACTTCCAGTTCAGCAATTCATAGAGATTTTCAATCAGGATCAGGGAACCGCCAGCTGCGGACTTGCATCTTCGCTAATGGTGAAGATGCTACTTGATAATGGCGTAGATGCCTATTCCTATAATTTCGGATTTGAAAACACTCGATTGACCCATGTAGTTACCTTGGCACGGTTGGGGAATAGTTACTTAATCTTTGACTCCTTCCTTAACTCAGAGCCCAAATGGGCAGACGGTCGCAACATTGATTTAATAGAACTGCTTTATTCTATCAACGATAACGAACAGATGTCCAATGTAACTTACGGTTCAGACAGGGTAACATCGGACTTAATAATCGATTTTTCGGCTATTAAGGAAAGTCAAAAAGCAATGGTATCCATCCCTGCATGTGTTCAAATTGTTGAGAATCGCGAACATTTGAGAGCCTCCGTATATAAGATAAGGGTTCAGCGCGGCTTTAGTTCAGACACCTCTAATCACTACAACAGTTTTGTCAGATCCTTTGAGGCAGAACTTGCCAAACAAACGGATTACACTTTCTTTCACCAAGGATTAGCAATGAAAATTCATGAAGTGGTAGGAGCTGACGATAGTGAAACCGTCAATGCTATGATTGACTCAATCATTGCTTCAACTAAGCAATAGAAAACTCTGTAGGTTAGACCACCTTAGACTCGGCTAACCGATCGGCCACCCAAGTATAAGTTTTAACTATGCCCTTCTGAAGGTCATGGTTTGGTTCCCATCCCAACTTTTCGCGAATGAGGCGATTGTCCGAACTTCTTCCCCGCACTCCTGTTGGCCCTTCAATGTTTTTAATCGTCACATTTTTCTCGCTCACCTTGGCCACAAGGCCAACAAAATCGTTTATGGAAATCATCTCTTCCGAACCGATATTGATAGGGCCTGAAAAATCGCTTTCCATCAGGCTTCTCATTGCATCCAAGCAATCATCAACATAGAGGAACGAACGGGTCTGTTTTCCATCTCCCCAAACCTCCACCGTACCTTCATCATCCGCATCCGCCACCTTGCGGCAGATAGCAGCAGGCGCCTTTTCCTTTCCATTATTCCATGCGCCTTCGGGCCCAAATATATTATGGAATCGGGCAACCTTTGCGTTCAAACCATGGTTTCTCTTAAAGGAAAAATAGAGCCTCTCACTGAAGAGCTTTTCCCAGCCATACTCACTATCAGGAGCAGCAGGATATACCGAGTCTTCTTCGCATCTCGGATTGGCAGGATCCATTTGATTACGCTCTGGATATACACAAGCGGAGGATGAATAGAACACCTTGACTACCTTCTTGTTAACACATTCATTTACCACATGAAGGTTGATAAGGCCAGAATTATGCATTACATGCGCATCATTGTCTCCAGTAAAAATGTATCCAGCGCCTCCCATATCTGCCGCGAGTTGATAAACCTCGTCCATACCTTCATTAATAGCCCGTTCAACTACTGTGACGTCCCGTAAATCTCCAACAATAAATTCGTCAGCCTCTGTTGGACTGTATGCTGGCTCCACCAAATCCACTCCCCTCACCCAATATCCTTCCTTCTTCAATCGCTTTACAAGGTGTGATCCAATAAAACCACCTGCTCCTAATACCAACGCTTTTTTCATCTCTTCAACTTGTGTCTATCAATCAGTTCAGAAATTAGTCTGAGGTTGTCCATCACAGTTTCATTTTTTCGGAGGGCGTTGGCGGCAGCCTTTCCCATCTGTCTGCGAAGTTCAACATTCTTCCCAAATCTCACCATGCCTTCAGCCATGGCTTCAAGATCGTACTCGGTTACAAGTATCCCTGTCTTCTCTTTGGCAATCATTTCCGAAATACCCGCATGGTCGGTAGCAACAATAGGCAGCCCAACAGCCATCGCTTCCATAATTCCAACAGGGGTTCCCTCCTTATCTCCATGCAATACGGTTGTTACAGAATGCTGCACAAAAACAGTCGCCTTCTGCATTTCAGTATGTACTTCCACCGCAGTCAAAGCACCTTTAAAACTCACTTGCTCATCTATGTTCCAGGCCTTGGCCATCATTTGACAGACTTCAAAAAGCCCCTCACCGTCATCTGCACCAACCATTACAAGCTTAGCCGCGGGTAGTTCCTTCAGTGCTATTCTAAAGGCTGTGAGTAAAAGAAATGGACTCTTGGTTTTTGAAAAACGGCCGACGGAAAGAAAGGTCAATTCATTGGTCTCGTATGTCCTATCGAAGGCCTCAAAGTAGTTTGGACTTATTTGAGCAGGGAGATACTCAATCTTCTCTTTGGCACACCCTAAACCTTCAAGCTGGCGACAAATGTCTCGGCTCACTCCAATGACGCCTGTAGCTACTTGAAAAAGCTTGTCGTAATCTTCTTGAAGTTCTTCAAGCTGGCTTGTGTTCCATGCGTCATATCCATGAAACATCACAATAAGGGGGATGCCAGTTTTCTCAGCCGCATTCATCACCTGAACAGCCGTGGGGCCGAAATGTACCAAAATGACTGAAACCTTATGCTCCAAAAGGTTGTCTGCAAGCAGGTTATCTTCATACTCCTTCACATCCCAGCCCATTAGTCTCAGGAATGCATATTTCAACTCTCGCAAATAACTTTCGTTGCCCATAAGATGGCCGATACTTTCCTCCATCAACGGTTTTGGATGGCCGTAGTAATAGTACGTTCGATAGTCTAAGCTCTTGCGCTGACCATCAATAAAAGTCTCTGAAAACTTGGAGAAATTCTGATTGAATATAGCCACGTTACCCTTGGCATCTAACCGTTGTTCTTCCAACCGCAACGCATAGTGCTTACCCCAGTTACGTTCTTCAGTCCAACGCAGCACCCACTTCCTTAAATAATACAGGTTCCAGTTGAATAAAAGCGATGCGGCCTTGTAAGGCTTTTTAATCAAGTTTGATGCAGCTCGAATCAGTCTCTTCAGACCAATGCGCAGCAATGGATGACTAGGCACATCAGTAAAAAACAGGATGAACAATACGACTGCAATGCCATACTGTATTTGAAACATGGTAAGAATCAACAGAGAGATACCCACCACAGCTTTCAAATAGAATCCATCCATCCATGCGGCACCCAGCCTTACTTTGACAAACGGAAACTTTGACGAACCATTTAAAGCTACGACTACAATCCACGTAATTGCCAATCCCGTACAAGGCCAAACATTTTCCATCCCGATTAGAATAATGAAAAGCAGCGCTCCGAATATTTCGATTGGCACAAGAACGTACCTAATCCAATTCAATATTGAGCTCGGATGATATATATTTGCCAAATTTGGCGTGGAAGAAACACGGTCATTCTCACGGTCCATCACATGGTGATTCACAATATGTCGTAAACCCATCGGAAGCGTCCAAACGAATAGTGAGACTGTCTCTATGAGCTTGGCTTCATTTCCTATTGACGCCACAAACGTGAGCCAGAGAAACAGACTAGGGTTGACGTAGGCATAAAGCGCATCCAGTACAATGGCAACCTGGGGAAACCTCTTTAATCTGACTGGGCGAACTGAATAGAGTAAAAACAATAGTAGTTCTAACCCAAGTAAGGTAATTATGAAAGGGTTCGATTTAAGGCCGACAAACCAAGGCAGATATCCAATAACGACAACAACTATCAGTGATAGAAATCTTTGAGGAAGAGACAATCGCGACATTGTATTAGACTTGCCAGCTCTCCTGTCTTCCTCAATATCCGACCAATCATTGAGCACATGCCCTAAACTGCCCAGTCCTAAAACAGCAACGAATGCCAAAAAAAGTAGAAAGAGACCGTCATTCCAGTCAGGTTGCTGTACAGCTAGGTAAAAGCATAG
>JBLIGB010000063.1:0-8458 GCA_047636795.1 Bacteroidia bacterium
TACACTCTTCTTATTAAGTATGGCAATTGCTGGAAGTTCTATGGGGCAGAATCGTGCTGCATTGCCAAGCTCAATTGCCAACACTTCAACAAAAGTATCTAAAGCAGCAATTGGTAACGAAACTATCGAAGCTGGAGCTAATTATGCAGCCGCTGCTGGAGAACCTGGCGATTATGCGGAAGATATTGTTGGAGACACCGAATACGATTTGCAAACAAACTCATCTCTTTGCAACCGGATTGTAAACCATACAGATGGTATTTCTGTGGTTTGGACAATGGCTCAAACAGGTGGCACTTTCCTTGATCGAGGTACCGGTTACAACTACTGGGATAATCTATTGGCAGGCTGGGGTGAACAACCAACAGAAAGAATCGAATCTGATAGAACAGGCTGGCCTTCCATTGCAGTTACTGCAGATGGTGCAGAGCATATTATCGCTCACAATACGAATACAAACAACCTTGCTGTAAGCACCAGAGTTAGTGCTGGAACTGGAAGTTGGACTGCTACAGAAACGTTACTTCCTCCTGTTGTTGCTGACGGGAATTACTGGCCAAGAATGGTGTCTGGTGGTGCAGACGGCAACTCGTTACATGTTTTAAGCATTTCCTACCCCCAAGATCCAATTACGGAAGATTTCATTCTTTACGAAGGTCAGGCTGGGGCCATCTGTTATTCACGTTCCACAGATAGTGGAAGTTCTTTTGATAAAGTTCATCAGGTAATTGATGATATTGATTCAACATTCTATTTCGGTTTTTCATCTGACGATTACGCTATAGATGCAGATGGTGATGAAATTGGCATCTTAATTGGCGGACTCGCAACTGGCATGATACTTCTTAAATCCTCAGACAATGGCGATACATGGGTCAAAACTGTTGTCGACACCTTCCCAATTCCGAAGTACAACTATAAGACGATGATTTCTGATATTGACGGGGATATGATAGCAGACACAATTGACTGCAACGATGGTTCAGTATCCCTGCTCATCGATGCTAGTGGAGTAACTCATTGCTTTTGGGGATTGACTGCAATGCTAGATGATGTTATTGATGAAGCATATGGCTATTTCCCAGGTAGGGATGGCTTAGCATACTGGAATGACTCAAGAGCCATTGGCGATGTTGATACAATTGCTTTTGTTGTTGACCAAAATGGAAACGGTGAACTGGATCTTCCAACTGGTGGAACTTCAACATTTCCATTCGGTAGTTACGGTACAGGACTTACGTCTCAGCCATCAGCAGGTATTGATGAGGATGGTACTCTTTATTTATCTTACAGCTCAGTGGTTGATGATTCTGATGATGGTAGTAGCCGAGCTCTTCGACACACATACCTTATAGAATCAACCGATAATGGTGATTCTTGGTCTGACCCAGAAGACATTTATGAAGATGATTTTACTGAGTGTGTCTTCGCATCAATAGCCCGTAAAGTTGATGATTGTGTTCATGTTCTCTACCTTAGAGACGATCAGGGCGGTCATTCTTTATCGGAGGATGCTGCGGGAAACCCAACAGATCCGGGAAACTCTGGTGGCGACATCGTTTACACCTGCGTACCGAGAAAAGCTGTAGGAATTCAGGAAAATATTCCACCCCAGAGTTCGCTTACGGCTTATTCAGTTTATCCAAATCCTTTTGAAAGTGAAACTCAGCTCTTCATTAATCTGAAAGAGAAAACCAAGATTACTGCGGATGTTGTTGATCTTACAGGAAGAAAAGTTCTTGAGCTTGTTAATGACGAAATTAATTCAGGACGTCACACATACACGGTTAATCTCGAGAACGTGACAACTGGTATTTACTTCGTGAATTTGATATTGAACAACCAACTTTACTCACAGAAAGTGGTGAAGTTCTAAGTTGAATCGAAATAAACTTTGGAAGCCCAATCTGGAAACAGGTCGGGCTTTTTATTTCCCTTTTATGTAAGAATCAAAAATGAGCGCGTACAGCTTTTTCGCATTAACTCTATTACAGAAACGTAGATTCAGTATTTCCTCACGCTTTTTACGACTGTTGCCGTTGAATTCCTCCACAAAAAGTGATTGCACCGCTTGCGTAAAGCGCTTATCTGTATCCTCAACCCTACAAAGCGGTTCTAATCCTGTGTTTTCAACCATAAAGGAATTGACCAAGCAATGTCTCCCCATGTAAAGTGCTGCAAGCAACTTCAGCTTAATGCCTGTTGCCTGAAAAGTTGGTAGCACGTTTACCTGAGCATCTTTTATAAGCTGATGAATCTCATCGGTTTTCAGATTCGTCCGAATCTCAATATTCGAATGATGAGAAACTTCCAGTTTCAACTCCTGCGAAGGTTTGTTGCCCGCAATTATCAGCGGCAAATCAATATTAGAGAAGACATTTCTGATTAAATGCAAAGCTGCTTCGTTGTTCTCGCCAATTTCCAAACTGCCATGATAGAGACAGAATTTGCCAATTCCTTCAGTAATCTCAACCTTATCATTTGGATGAAATGCAGAAATGTGATTCACATTCGAATATTTTGAATTTAGGTAACTCGCATCTGCGTTTGAGATGGCTGCAATGAGTTGAGCATTACAAATTGTTCCTTCAAACCGCTGCAATTTTACTGCTTCGTTTAGGAAGTAATACTTCTTAAAAACCTGTTTTTCAACCTGAGCTAAACTCCGATAATAATCGTGCTCAATATTATGCGTTCGTACAATTTTAAATCGATTAATTAAGCGTTCATCTGCCAAATGATAGCACGTGTGCAGTCCTTCAAATAGAATGGGATAATCGTCTTTCAATAATCGCTGAACCAGTTGTTCTGAAGAACGTGTAACGGCAATAAATGGTCGTCTTCTAAAAAGGTAACCGCGTGTTGTTTTGCGGTGATAGTAAAAAACCTCCTCGCAGACTTCTTCTAGTTCAGAGACCTCCTTTCTGCCGTATTCAAAACAATGCAGATGGATTTTAACGCCAAGTGAAGCAAGCGCTTTCAGCTTGTAAAACACATCAATTACACCACCATAATTGGCAGGCAACGGAACATCAAACGATATGACGTGCAGGTGCTTATCCATTCAGTTCATCTATCATATTAGACAACACCTCCGTTTCCTTTTCCCAGTTGAGTTCTGCTCTTGCTTTGATGGCATTATGCTTCCACTCATCGGTTTTGGGCGAAGTAAGCATTTGCTGCATTTGCTTCGCGAGGTTTTCAGGCTCAAAGGAGATAGCAATCTCCCCTACTCCGTAATCTACAATTATTCGTTTTACCTCCACCAAATCAGAACCTAATACAGGAATTCCAGCATGAATGTAATCGAACAGTTTATTTGGCAAGCTGAATCGGTAATTGATATTGGTGTCTTTATCCAATGATAAACCGAGGTCGGAAACACGCGTGTGTGCCATCATTTTATCATACGGCATTCTTCCCTTGAAAACCACACGGTTCTCCAAGTTGTGCTCCTTTGCCATTTGCTTCAGCTCAGGAATTACATCACCAGAACCTAGTATGAGTAATACTGCATCTTCTATGTACCGTATTGCCTCAACTGACTCCTCGGCACCCCTGTGCATATTGATGCCCGAACCTTGAAGAATGATAATTTTCTTATCCAACGGCAAGCCCAATTCAGCTTTGGTAGGTTGCTCTGCGAGTTGTACCAATTGTGGAATATTCCGTAGCACCTTCATCTCAATTCCGTAGGCCTCTTTGTACAGACTAGCGATTGATTGATTCACCGTAAGCGCATTCTTTAGTCTGGGAAGAATCCATTTCTCAATCGATTTCCAAACGTCCTGGACTCTTGGCCGACTAGTGAGCTCTGGCACCTCAGTAAAGAATTCGTGACTGTCATATATGAGTGGTTTTTCTCGCAATTTGCTTACCAAGAAGTTAGGGATAAGCGTATCTAAATCGTTGGACAAAAAGAGATCTGCCTTTCTTAACAACAGATGATACAACAAACCCAAATTGAATGAAGCATAGAAAAGTGGTCCTTTCTGAAAAGGTAGCTTCATTCTGTACATGGAATAATCCCGAATATCCAGCGGAACACTGGAAGCCGTTTCTCTTCCGATCAGGAGAACATGATACCCCTTTTGCCTAAGCAGCACGCAATGCTTATGCACGCGCTGGTCGGTAGACAAATCATTGATAACTGAAACGATAGCCCTTTTCAATCCGTTGGTTTTAGAAAGTCAACTGAATTGGTTTTAGTTCGGAGTGGTTTCAAATTTGACACCAACAAATACCCAGCCTCGTCCCTCGGCCCCCCCTTTGAAAGGAGGAAGCGCGACTTATTAAAGTCATCCGGAGATGAATGATTCAACCATTCCAAAACAGCGGGTAACAAAAGTGGGAAACAACTCATATTCTTAATAGACATGAAATCAGAACAGAGTCGAATTACGCCAATTTTCGGGCGATGAGCAAACCGTCACGAATAGGCATCATTACATTCTCAACACGCGGGTCAACTTTCACCTTCTTGGCGTAGTCTTTTAAAGCGATAGTGTCCTTGTCCAGTTTAGAATCTTCTTCTAGCACTTTACCGCTCCAAAGAACATTATCGGCAATAATATATCCGCCAACGTTCAACTTTTCAAAAACTAAATCGAAATAATTAGAGTAGTTTTCCTTGTCAGCATCAATAAACACCAAGTCAAACTTCTCTTTTAATGATGGTATGATTTCCAGTGCATTTCCAATACGAGAATCAATCTGGTCAGACTTTCCAGCTTTATCAAAATACCGAAGGATGATGTCTTGCAATTCTTCGTTCACATCGATAGTAACGAGTTTACCACCTTCCTGCAACCCATCTACCATGCACAATGCCGAATAGCCGGTATACGTACCGATTTCCAGAATATTCGCTGGCTTTATCATCTGAGAAAACATACGTAATACCTGACCTTGTAAATGCCCAGAAAGCATTCGTGGGGTCATTACTTTAGCGTAGGTTTCGCGGTTAAGCGCAGCAAGAACTTCTCCTTCTTCGCGAGTAAACCCCTCAGCGTACGCTTCTATCTCCTTGGCAATAAAATCCATTTGATGATTATTATTTCGTTATCCCATGCAAATTTCAGATACTGTCACCCTGAACTTATTTCAGGGTCTAAACAGATGCTGAAACAAGTTCAGCATGACCGATTCTATTGGCTTTTAGCGCGTGAATGCTAATCTTCATTATTCTATCAGAACTGCCAGCTAAGCCCAAGACTTGGTAGAATTGGAAGTTGATTCACGCGTTCGTATTTAACGCGGTCGACAAAGAAAATATTTTCTCGATTGTAAGCATTGGTTATCCCCAAAACAGCATCTAACTTGGTTTGTCCAAGTTCAAATGTTCGCTTCACAGAAAGATCTAATCGGTGATAAAATGGCAATCGACCTTTATTCAACTCGCCATACTCTACGCCAAGGTCTCCGTTTTGCGTGGTGTAATCGGAATTGATACCATCTGCAAACACAAGGTTTTCGTAGAATCCAGCTGTTTGGGTGAATGGAAATCCAGAACCAAGATTCCATCTCACACTTGCTTCCCAATTCAGGTCTTTTCCAAAGGTGTAAGCTGCAACCAAGTTTACGCTATGTCTTCTATCGAAGTGCGGATTATATTGGTTAATTCCATCATCCCTATCAACAGTACTGATAGAGTAAACCGCCCACAGGTATAACCGCTTGTAGGAATACTTAAAGACGAAATCGATTCCCATTGCCTTTCCCGTTTCGATAATGAAATCTTTCTTCAACTGATCTGGCACATCAGAGTTCTCTGGTGTATCGGCAAAAAGTTTGTTTCTATTCACATTACTCAGCTGGAGGAAGTTCTTCAAGTAGCCTTCGATATTCAAGGAGACTCTCTTACCAAGGTCAACTTCGAAACCAACAATATTATGCATAGCACGTTGCAATGGATTATTAATTTCCTCTCCATCAAATTCACTTGGAAGGTTTTCAGGAGCGGTTAGGAATCCGTAGAACAAATTCACTACATCTCGGTCTGAGTTTGCGCTAATCATATTCTGCGAGAATAGACCGAAGGCATATTTCATGCGAAACCATTTGGTAATGTTCCACTTGGCACCTAAACGAGGTTCTGGAGATGCTACTCCCAACGATGCGTAATAGTGTAATCTAAAACTTGGCTCGAGTACAATTTTGTCTTTATAACTCCATTTGAATTTGGCAAATACACCAAAGTCTGTTGTGCTTTCTGGTTCATTATCTCCAATTCGAGTTCCTTTTGAGTTAGTAAACTCATATTTGGTCTGAAAACCTTGCAAAAATGGCCCGAACTTCAGCTCACTCTTTCCGAGGTAATACGTGAAATTCATTCCGCCATTAAAACCACCAATCTCACTAGTGCGACCCGGTAGACCATCTTCATCTAGCGAAATCTTATAATTACTGTAATTAAAGTAAGGCTCTAAGAGCACTTGCGAACCCTGCGGTACAATCAGAACGTTGGTTCCAACACCAAAAGAATTCCATTTGTAATTAGATACTGACTGATACGTAACCTGATCATTGAAACTGAAACCAAACAAGTTGACCTTACTACCAGTTCTGGCATTGTAAGAAATCTTGGCAAAAATATCGGTAAAATTGAACGGCAGCCCTTCTCCATCATTCACATAGGGATACAACACTTTAGAAGTTTGCTCCAAGTAAGACGTCTTTCCTGAAACGAGATAGGTAAGCGAACCTCCACGGTCTTCTTTCAGCTTAATAATTGGGCCTTCGAGCAGAAGATTGGTTCCAAACGGATTGAAAGAAAGTTTCCCTGAAAACTTCTTCCGATTTCCATCACGGGTTTTAATGTCCATAACAGAAGAGATTCTATCTCCAAACTCGGCATTAAAACCACCGGTATAAATGTCTGCTGTTTTGATAATGTCTGTATCGAAAACGGAAAAGAACCCAATGCTGTGAAATGGATTATAGATTATCATTCCATCTAACAGAACCTTGTTCATAATGGGCGAACCACCACGAATGTAAAGCTGTCCGCCTTGGTCTCCTGTAAAAACCACACCGGGCTGAACCTGCAGTACTTGCGCCAAATCAGACTCTCCGCTCACGGTAGGAACCTTCTTCATTTCCTTGGGAGTAAGCTTTGTAACCGAAGTACGAACTTCGGTTAACGCTTCTTGCCGATCTGCACTAATCTGCACCTCATTTAACCTAACCGAAGACTTTTTCAGATAAAGATTCAACGAGGCAATACGGTCGGCTTCTATTGTAATAGAAGCTGTAAGCGTATCATATCCTAAATAGGTTATCTGAATAATTTGCTCCCCAACCGGCACATTTGCAACGGTGTAGTAACCATTTACATCTGTGGCTGCGCCTAGGGTTGTTCCCTGAATGGTAACGTTGGTGAAGAGAACAGCTTCGCCATTCTCATCGTCATAAACAAAACCTTTAACCTTACCTGTTTGAGCTTGAGCCAGCGTGCTAAGCGCTAATAGACAGAGGACGATGGAAATTGTAAATATTCTTTTCATACAACTTGTTAAGGCGGGCAAAGGTAAAAGGATTAAAACGTGATTTTGTCTGCACAAGTATAAATGTCTACGGTTGACGCTATCAGGCAAACCAGAGAGCACATCATCTTACAGTCTGGTTTTCAGAGCATTAAACAAAGGCCGCGCATTAGAAGTGTTATTTACTAGGGGGTTTTGCTACAAATGAGGGTGACTAATAAAGAGACCTGTGACACTTCTTACTATGGGGGGTGGACATAAATATTGAAATACGAAACGGTATAGGCGAGGCTTCTATAGTAGCGGCCGAACTTGAGTTTGAAGCCGTTTTTCCAGACAGTAGTTATACGGTGGACAGTACGCAGAAAGCGAATTACACAAGCACCCAGCGCAGTACGTTGGAGACCATTGCAGAAGCCTGTCCGCAGGAATATGGCCCAGGCGTGTATGTAGCACGAGCCATGCTTAGCGCGCAGGACACAGTAATTTATACCGCCATCAACGATTGTGAGAAAGCACCTGTTACGCCAAGCGCGAGGTTTGCAGCACCAGAACAGGATGAGGAAGAAGATAGTATCAACAGCTTTAACCTTTATCCAAACCCGAACAGCGGGTTGTTCACGGTAGATATAGGGTTAGGAGACGAAGAGCAAGCCGAATTGCATGTATGGAATATCTCGGGACAACTGGTTGCTCAACAAGGATTGAGTAATGGACAGAGTAGTATCGGTCTTGATGTCTCAAATGGTCTGTACCTTTATGTTGTAACCGTAAATGGTGAAAGACGATGGACAGGAAAGGTTTCAGTTACTTCAGAATAGTCTTAAGCATGTGGCTCTTGGGTGTCTGCAGTGTTGCAAATGCCCAAGAGCTAGTACCCAACGGTAGTTTCGATTATCCTGAGAGTTGTTCTCCACAATCTTTGAGTTCTCCTCAGGAGCTTGTTCCTTGGATTCAGCACTATTCTTCTCCAG
>JBLIGB010000064.1:0-8430 GCA_047636795.1 Bacteroidia bacterium
CTTACTGGTTCCCTAAAAAGCTCCTTTACACTTTCCCAAGAAGAAGAAACCCAGAGGTAAACAAGTGCAGGAATGATGAGCATTCCCAGGCCCTGTAACAATTGTATGGTACGCAAGGCTGGAAACACTTCAGGATTGGTCATATCGTCTAGAAGCATTGGCTGGCTCAACAGTGGTACACCGAGAAACAATTGCGAAATGACAAACCCAATAAATGAAGAAACTGATGCTCCGGTAAAAATCAGTAACAACAGGAATAGAACTCCGTTCAGAGGCGAACGTTGCACATAAGATCTTAGTGAATTAATCAAACTGAGAATAAGTAGATTTGCAACCGTTTTTGAAGATGGCAAAGATAGGTGATATAGACGTTGGGGACTTCCCATTATTACTCGCTCCAATGGAGGACGTGAGCGACCCGCCATTCCGTGCAGTTTGCAAGGAAAATGGTGCTGACGTGATGTACACGGAATTTATTTCAGCCGAAGGCTTGATTAGAGATGCTGCCAAAAGTGTTCAGAAGTTGGACATATTTGAATACGAACGGCCCATTGGCATTCAAATTTTTGGAGGAAACATTGAGTCAATGAAGGAGTCTGCTGAGATTGCAACAGCCGCCAAACCGGACATGATTGACATAAACTACGGTTGTCCGGTGAAGAAAGTAACCTGTAAAGGAGCAGGTGCAGGAATTCTAAAAGACATTCCTAAGATGGTGCAAATGACTGCTGAGATTGTCAAAAGCACTCACCTTCCTGTTACCGTCAAAACCCGTTTGGGCTGGGATACCGAAACCATGTTTGTTGAGGAAGTAGCCGAGCGTTTACAAGACGTTGGTGTAAAAGCCATCAGTATTCATGGACGAACGCGTGTGCAAATGTATAAGGGTGAAGCCGATTGGACGCTTATTGGAAACATCAAGAATAATCCGCGTGTTCATATTCCTGTTTTTGGTAATGGCGATGTGAACAGTCCTGAAAAGGCCAGACTGATGCGTGACCAATTTGGAATCGATGGTATTATGATTGGCCGCGCCAGTATTGGCTATCCATGGATATTCAATGAGGTAAAACATTTCCTAAAAACAGGTGAGCATTTAGCACCTCCCACCATCAACCAACGTGTTGATACATGCCTCCAACATTTGGACTTCTCGTTGAAATGGAAAGGAGACAAACTCGGCAATGTTGAAATGCGCAGACACTATGCCAATTATTTCAAAGGATTTCATGGCTTTAAGCCCTTCAGAATGCAGTTAGTCACATCCAACAACAACGATGAAATTAAGCAGCTACTGGAAGATATTCGCCATCATTACCGCGAATTAGAACCGGTTATTGCTTGATTCGATTTCTTGTCTTCGCCAAGATGATTCCACTACACATTACTTAGGTATATTTGGAGTTCTCCAAAAATTGACTGCATGAGGAATCTGATACAATTGAAGTTTCATTTTATTTTCTCCTTAATTGCTGGCCTATTTCTTTTTAGCAGCATTTCGCAAGCACAGGAATTCAGCGGAACCATTACTGATGACGATAGTGGGGAACCACTTTTCGGAGCGAGTATCGTACTTACTGGAACAGCCGTTGGGGCAACCACGGATTTTGATGGGAAATTCAAATTCGATCCCGGAAAAAAACCACCTTTTCAAGTTACAGTTTCATATATCGGTTACTTGAAGCAAGAAATTGAAGTTACTTCTTTATCATCACCGCTTGCTGTTAAAATAGGAACAGATGCTGTCATGCTTGAAGGTGTTGTTGTAACTGACATACGTGTTTCAGAAAAGCAGAAAGAGTCGGCTCTAACAGTCGAAAGTATGGATATCATTGCCATCAAAGAAACCCCCGCAGCCAGCTTTTATGAGGGACTTGGAAACCTGAAAGGCGTTGATCTTACAACAGCAAGTATCGGTTTTAAGGTAATCAACACCCGTGGTTTCAACAGTACTTCGCCAGTACGTTCATTGCAAGTAATCGATGGCGTTGACAACCAGTCTCCCGGTTTGAACTTCAGTCTTGGGAACTTCCTTGGTGCGTCTGAATTAGACGTACTGAAAGTTGATATTGTGCAAGGTGCTAGTTCTGCTTTCTACGGGCCCAATGCTTTCAATGGGGCTATTGATATGAAGACGAAAAGTCCTTTTATTAAACCAGGTTTAGAAGCACAAATTAAGGTTGGCGAACGTAATCTTGCAGAAGCAGCAGTTCGTTGGGCACAGGTATTTAAAAACAAAGATGGCGAAGACAAATTCGCGTACAAGGTCAACCTATTTTACCTGCAGGCCAATGATTGGGTAGCAGATAATATTGACCCAGTTTATGACTTAGGAGTTTCTGCTGGCAATCCTGGAGGTTATGATGCGGTAAATAGATATGGAGATGAAGACCTAGCTGGTGGGAACGATTTTTCAGACCAAGTAGCCAACTATCCTGGACTGGGAACATTCTTCCGTAGAGGCTACATGGAAAAAGATTTAGTCGATTACAATACGAGGAACTTCAAGGCAAACCTTGCCACTCATTACAAAATCAAGTCTGATTTAGAACTTATTTACTCGTTCAATTTTGGAACAGGCACAACTGTCTTTCAGGGTGAAAACCGTTTCTCTTTGAAAAACATGCTGTTTTTCCAAAACCGTATTGAAATTGCCAAGAAAGACAAGTGGTTTGTGCGAGCCTATGCTACAAATGAAGATGCCGGTGATTCTTACGATGCAGTTGTTACAGCATTTAAACTTTTAGATAATCAGCGTACCCTAGAAGATTACAATACAGCGTATGCAAATTATTGGGTACAGAATATACGGAACCCCGTTCGGGATTTACTTGCGGCTAACGATGTGACTTTTGGAGGAGCGGGGGTTGGTTGGGACACGGATGCAATTGCAGCCGTACTTGATGCAAATAGTAATCAAGTACAGGCATGGCATGACGAAACGGCTGCCATCCTTGCAAATGACCCTTTAGAAGGATACCCAGAAGCTGGTTCCGAAAGATTCAACGAGCTTTTTAACGAGATTACTTCGACTACATACACAGATAATAGTCTTGAGGGGGGTGGCTCTCGTTTTTACGATAAGTCAGCTCTTTATCATTTACACGGAGAATATAAACTAGACCCGTCTATAAAGGGAACAAAATTAGGCCTATTCACTTTCGGTGCCAACGGGCGTCTGTACGCTCCAAACTCGAGAGGTACTATTTTTGACGAAATGCGAATTGGTGAGCGTGATGTTCAAGTTGCTGACAATTTTGGAGGTGTGCGTGATTCTGCAGTATTTGACACAAGTTTCCGGAAAATATTCAACGTTGAATTTGGTGTATACGCTGGTTGGGAACGAAAAATCCTCAATGAGAAGCTGAAGATTAGTGCTACACTGCGAATGGATAAGAATCAAAACTTTCCATTCGTTTTCTCTCCTGCTGCATCGTTGGTTTACCTTCCAAATAAAGACCATACCATACGGGCTGGCTTTTCTTCTGCAATCAGAAACCCTACGCTAGCTGACCAATACCTTTCGTATGATGTTGGTCGCGCTATACTAGTCGGAAATATTAACGGCTTTAACGACCTGATTACAGTAGAATCATTCGTTGATTATTTGGGTGTGGGAGCAGGAGTTAGCAACGATACCTTATTGCAATACTTTGATGTTGCACCTATTGTACCTGAGAAAGTGAAAACAATTGAGTTCGGATATCGGGGGTTCTTCTTTGGCCACCTGTATGTAGATGCCTCCACTTATCTAAGTTTTTATGACGATTTCATCGGCTTTAACCTTGGAGTTGAATCTCGCTTCGATACCGTAATTGGCTTACCGATAGAGCCTCAGGTGTATAGAGTAGCTGCCAATAGCACCAACCAAGTAATTACGCAAGGAGCCTCTATCGGGCTTACCTACTACTTTAAAAACAAGTTCACTGTAACTGGTAATTACTCTTGGAATAGATTGCAAAAGACCGCTGCAGATGACCCCATCATTCCTGCATTTAATACGCCAGAGCATAAATTTAATCTTGGGTTTTCGGGGCGCGGTTTGGGCAAGGCAAAACTTGGTCTTTTTGGCTTCAGTGTAAACTACAAATGGATTCAAGGGTTCATATTTGAAGGTTCTCCCCAATTTACAGGACTCGTCCCTACGTATGATATGTTTGATGCACAAGTGAACTACAAAATTCCAAGCAATCACATCACCTTCAAATTGGGGGCCTCCAACCTTTTCGGCATTCAACCGCTGTTTAAAGATGGAAGTGTAAGCGAACGTTTCAGTAATGCATTTGACAACCGAAATGCCCAAGTATATGGTGGGCCCAGGGTTGGTCGTATGGCGTACCTATCAATTTTATTCGAATGGAATTGATTTCTTATTTAGTACATTTATCATTAAACCGTTTTTAAACTAAAAATTACCATGAAAAAACTACTACTATCACTTTTAGTCATTGGTCTTGGCGCTGGATTCTCCTCCGCGCAGGACCGTTATCTCGATGAGATTTTTCCGAGCGCAACAAGCACGGGAGATGTTACATTCGGAGAAAATTTCAATTTCTTTTCAGGTGCAGATGGATTCCCTCTGAAAACAGATGTTTACGAGCCCGTTGGAGATACTGAAACAAATCGTGCAGCAGTTATCGTTTTGCACACAGGAAACTTTCTTCCTCAGTATTTGAACGGAAGTCCCACTGGAAACAATAAGGATAGCTCGATAGTTGTTTCTTCAGAATTGTTTGCCCAAAGAGGGTATGTTGCTTTTGCCCCAAATTACCGTGGAGGTTGGAGACCAACTAGTGCAAGTCCTGACGATAGAAGAGGTTCATTGCTTTCCGCAGTTTACCGTGCTATAAATGATGTTAAAACGCTAGTTCGTTTTATTAAGAAATCTGTTGCTGAAGATGGTAACCCGTACGGAATAAACCCGGATAGAATTATCGTTTACGGACATGGTTCTGGAGGTTACATTTCACTTGCTTACGGTTCTTTAGACAGAATTGAAGAGTTGGAGCTAGAAATTAGCGGAAAATGGTTGAGCACCACAGATGTAATAGCTGCTAATAACGATACTTTGTTTTTTGCTAATGAATTGTTCCTAGATGCCGATGTCGTTGGTGGAGTTGATGGGTTCGGTGGTTCTTTTAATCAAGATAACTGGCCAGGGTACAGCAATGACGTTGTGGCATGTGTAAATGTTGGTGGTGCGCTAGGTGATTCTGCTTGGATGGAAGTTGGTGAGCCACCTGTAATCTCATTCCATTGCCCAGATGATGGGTTTGCACCATTTACTCAAGGACTCGTAATTGTTCCTACTACAGGTGAAGTAGTAGTTGATGTTGTTGGAAGTCGCTGGGCAAATGGAAGAGCAAATGAACTAGGGAATAATGATGTGCTTTATGGGTCAACTCCGTACAACGACCCTTACACAGTAGCAGCAGATGCAGCACTTGCTTCTAGCCACCCATTTCTAAATCTAGCGCCTTCTGAATACAAAGGTTTATTCCCTTTCAGAAGACCTACTATTCAATTCCCATTTCAAGAATCTTCTCCATGGGATTGGTGGGATGAGCAAGTTGTTGTTACCAATGCAGCACCGTTTGTAGGTGGAGCTGCTCAAGCACAAGGACTATACGACCAAAGTATTCAAGGGTCTCCTAGCATGTCTCCTGCTCTTGGACACGCTTATTTAGATTCAATTCAAGGGTTTTTAGCTCCGCGTTTGAATGCGCTTATCACTTCTGACGTTAGTATTGAAGAAACGGATTTCGTAAACAGCAACATGTTTGTTTACCCAAATCCAGCTAACGACTTCTTGGTAGTTAAATCAAACGAAGGAATCAGAATTACTGATGTTGAGATTTATGACATGACTGGAAAATTGGTAAGAACAGAAAACGGCCTAAATAAATTGAGCCACCAAATCAATGGTATAGATCAGTTTCCAGCCGGTCTTTACCTGGTGAAGGTTACTACAGATCAAGGTCTTGTAACACGAAAAGTGTTTGTTGACTAAAAACAGATAATTTAGAAAAGGCCCTGCTGCGCAATTGCGTGGCAGGGCTTTTTTTTTGACTGTCTCGTCCTGAAAAAAGTTGACTATTCATAGTCAACTTAAAATGGAAAAGAATAAAAGCAGTGCCCCCCAAAAAAGGTACAGCGATTCGTTCAAGCGGATGGTAGTAGCTGAATATGAGCGGGGTCATTTGAATAAGGACCGTATTCAGGAGAAGTACGGTATCGGAGGCAATTCGCGTGTACTGACTTGGTGCAGGAAATTCGGTAAGTTGCACTATCCTGAGAAAGGACGGATAGGCAGACCAATGAAAGACCCACAGAAACATCGCATGAAGGAACTGGAGAAACAGTTGGCAGATACGAATCTGAAAGTGCTGGCCTATGATAAACTCATAGCCATTACCGAACAGGAAGAAGGCATTAGCATCCTAAAAAAAGGCGTAGCCGAGCGATAAGAGAGCTTGCGGCAGAACATCCCCGTAGGGTGAGCATGTTCTGCCGATTGTTTGGCTACAGTAAACAGGCATATTACAAATCGCAGCGCGCTAGGGAGAAGCGAAGCTCAGCACGCATGCAGGTAAAGCAGCGGGTGCTTCACATCCGTAGGCAGTTGCCAAGGTTAGGTACACGCAAACTGAAATTCATACTTGATGAAAAACGGGTAGACATAGGTCGCGACAGACTTTTTGACCTGCTGAGAGAAGAAGGCCTTTTGATAATCAAGCGAAAGAAGTACACCGTTACCACCAACTCCAAACACTGGATGCGAAAATATCCCGACCTGAGAAAAGAACTTGACATCGACAGACCAGAACAGCTATGGGTTGCCGACATCACCTATCTCGACACCCTGAACAGCAACTGCTACCTACATCTGATAACCGATGCCTACTCCAAAAAGGTGATGGGTTATGAACTGTGCGACAATATGGAGGCTGCCTCCAACCCTCAAAGCATTGAAGATGGCCCTGGTGAAATAGGAAGTATCCCCAAAGCGAACTGATGCATCACTCCGACAGGGGCCTACAATACTGTAGCAAGCTCTACACAGATTACTTGAACAAGAACCGCATCACCATTAGCATGACAGAGAACGGTGACCCTTATGAGAACGCCATTGCTGAAAGAATGAACGGCATTCTCAAGGATGAGTTCGGTCTGGGAGAACGCTTGGACGACATGCAACAGGCCCAACGCTTGACCTAGCAGAGCATACAGGCATACAATGAACTAAGACCGCATTTGAGCTGCCATTACCTGACACCAGAACAGATGCACAATCAACAGAAATTAAGAATGAAAACATGGAAAAAGAAAGCTGGAAAGCCCGATCGGACTTTCCAGCTTTCTTAGATAACTACTTTTACAAAAAAGAGTCACCCTTTTTTAGGACGTGACACTTACAAACTGGGTAAACGACTTTATTCCGAAGAAATAGGCAGACATGCTTCTTGGATTCTTGGCTGTTCATTTGCCATGATTATGATTAACAACGATGTAAAGACGGATACCATCCTGGTCTCTGCAATTGTATTATCCATATGGTTGCTGGTCAGCTATATAGAAACGAAAGAGTGGAAATTCCTAATCGGCTCGTCTATAGCTATTGCTATTGCCATGCTAACAAAAGGACCCATTGGTTCGATGATGATGCCTGCTTTAGCAATTGGTGGCCATGTACTGCTTAAACGCCAATGGAAATCACTTTTTGATTGGCGGTGGGGAATTATGCCTACTCTACTAGTAATCATACTCATTCCTATGTGTATTGGACTCTATCTCCATTATGGAAATCAAGGGCTCGGGTTCTTCTTCTGGAAACAAATTTTTGGACGAATCACAGGCGAAAACGAATGGAGAAACGATGCCTCACCGCTCTATTTCACACATATCTTCCTTTGGTCTTTTCTCCCATGGACACTCCTTGGAATTGCTGGTATTGTTTCAGAGTTCAGGAACCTTAGAACAAATATTTCGAGAAAGAATTCAGAACTCTATCTTCTTAGCGGAATCGCACTTGTTTGGACCGCCCTATCCTTTTCAAAATTCAAACTTCCACATTACATTTTCGTGGTTTATCCCCTCATAGCCATTTTAGCCGCAAAGTTCATTCATCAATTACACACGTTCGTCCATGTGGCTTGGGCTCAACTTATACTGGGTGTAACTGCATGCCTCACCTTAGCTGGGCTTCTGCTTTATTCATTTCCAAACGGTGGCAGGTGCGTTCCAGTTCTACTCGTCTTGATTTGTCTTGTGGCCATCCTATACTTTTTCATGTCATTTAGGACGGATCAAATAATGATTCCTTCTTTTCTTATCAGTATCGCCATAGGAATCGGTTTGAACCTCCACTTCTACCCGCAACTTTTACCCTATCAAGCTAACTCTCAGGTTGGAAAATGGGTGAAAGAAAAC
>JBLIGB010000065.1:0-8352 GCA_047636795.1 Bacteroidia bacterium
TAAAAAGGAAAGCCCCGCCAATTGGCGGGGCTTTCCTTTTTAACACCTACTGCATCCTCTCTATAACCCAATCTCTATTTTGTAAAACGGTTTCACATTTCCACTCGCGGTCTTGCTTGGCCGTCATACGTTTGATTACCATGCTAGGCGCTCGCTTCTGTTTCCAATCTTGCGTCTCCACGTCATAGTAAGTCGAAAGGAGTGACCTAAGCTCACTAGTTATAAAGATGTTTGGATTTTTTTGAGCGCGTAAGATTTTACTTGCTTTTGTTGGTGTTACTTAATATATTCCTGAAATTTCAGGAAAATGAACACTATGAAACACATATCCTGCTCTGTTTTTATCCTATTACAGGCCCTTCAGGTTCAAGCCATTGAACCTACCAAGAAAGCATCAGCTTACAATCACCTTTTGGATGTAAATGCGCAGTGGGTTTACCATAAAGTGGAAGCACCTAACGTACAGGTCAGTTTTCGTAATGAAGACGAGCGAATCAAATTCCATCTTCAAAACGTAATCTCAATACTACAGGAGTCACAGCCAACTAAAACCAAAACACAATTACTCACAGAGCTTTGGCAGTATGCAGAGGTCGAACAATTCCCCGTGAATACCGGGCATACCAATCGCAACCCCTATTTCATAGATTATCAAAAAACACATTGTGCTGTAGGCTATCTAATGAAGGTCAGTGGACATGAGAAACTAGCACAACGCATACGCAAAGAGCATAATTACGATTTTATAAAAGACATACACACCAAAGGAATACCCGAATGGGCAAATGAATTTGGTTTCACAGAAGCAGAATTGGCGTGGATTCAGCCAGGATATCCCGTAGTAAATGTGTTTCAACCCATAGACGGACAATTGAACGGGCTGGTTAAAGGAATGTCTTCTTCTTGGGATCCAGAAGGTCTCTTCATGTATGGTAATTTCAATTCAGTAAACAACGGAGCATGCTTTAATAACTTGGCCTATTACGATGGCACGCAACTCCAATGTGTCGGATTTGATGTCCAAGGTACCGTTAACGATATGTTGTCCACTGGATACGGACTGGTAGTTGTCGGAGACCTGATGGTTGGAGGTGACCCATTTCCGTTGGCACACATCCATGATGAAACCGTTGTTGAAACATATAGCATTCCCGACCGTCCAACAGCAATAGGTCTCGCATACCACAGCTTTGGAAGCTCTGAATACCTGGCAATTCAGTCCGAAGTGTCTGGGCAGTGCGAAATTTGGGAACACAGCCTAATCAACGGTGGATGGACGCTTTCCGCCTCAGTTGCAGGACAAGTCAACGGCATAACAGCAGCAGCAGATGGCCTAATTGCCTACGGTGCGTTTCAATCTGCCACTGTTTATACCGACATTCTTACAGACACAACCTTTCAAACGGATAACATCTTTAGTTGGAGTAATTACACCTCTCCGTCAGGCTTCAGTGGAGCAATTCCGGATACAGTTCATTGCGTGATAACAGTAGGCAACGCTACCTACATAAGCGGAGCTTCAGAACCAACAGAGCCCGTCCTTTCTCGGTACCTCAATGGCGTTACGCAGCCGCTCATCTTCGCAGCAGAATTCCCTCAGATGAAATCCATTCGAGATGTCAAGTCCTATGATCAGGGCACATTCGTAATAAGTGGAGATTTCGATATTCAACCGTTTGTAGGCTATTATGGGAAAAACTTAGCGCTATACAACCCCATTGCTAATGATTACTGGGCTCTCGGAGCCTTTAGTCTACCAGTAAATGTGGCATTAAAATTTAATGATCAATGGTATGTCGGTGGAGAGTTTACAGAACAATTGGACCAGACAGCAAAGTACGTGGCCATGATGTCCGACCCCACAGATATTGAAGACAGACTCAACAGTAGTGATGTTAAGGTTTTCCCGAACCCTGTTACTGATAATTTGAATATCACTTTGCAGAGCAACTGGTCAGGAATAAAGACGGCTAAGTTGTTCAGTTTAGATGGTAAATTACATTCGGAACAACCATTCCATGGTCAAAAGCATACTCGTTCGATGTCAGGTATTGCTGCTGGTAAATACATTCTGATTATCGCAGGAGGTGCAACCACGTCAACAACCATTGTAGTTAAACAATAGACGAATGTTCTAATTCGTCCTTTCAATCACCCAACCCCTGTTTTGTAAAACGGTTTCACACTTCCATTCGCGGTCTTGCTTGGCCGTCATACGTTTGATTACCGTGCTAGGCGCTCGCTTCTGTTTCCAATCTTGCGGTTCAAGCAGAATAATCTCACCAATACTCATCCCAAACAACACACCTCTAAACCAACTCAAACGGTTGTTTGGGCGTTTGGGCAATGCAGCCGCTTCTTCTTTCGTTATACGTTTCATCCCGTGTTTGCTTTTCTGAGCAGAGCGAATAATCTTAATCGTTTCAGCATCTCTCAACAGTTAATTGAACAGAATAATTACCGGGTTATTGTCCACTAACAACGATTAGAATTCCATAAAACACCAATTCTCAACAGTCATAAACCAATTAGATTAACCAGAACACTGATTAACATCTACTAAACACCAATTAAAATCCGTTAAGTCCCAAATCAAGTCCAATAACTACCAATCAGAGTCTATTAGACACTAATTAGAATAGCCTAAAGACGATTTTAAAACCAATAACCACCAATAAAAAACCAGAAATTTACGGTGTGGATAAGCTCAGAATGCTTATCCCTCCAAATACTTAGCAATATTCGGCTTAAAGTAATTCTCGCCCTTCATTACCTTACCGTCTTCACGGTAAATAGGGTTGCCCTCAGCATCAAGCTTACTCATGTTGCTGCGGTGTATCTCGTCAAAGATGTCTGCAATGCGATGCTGCAAACCATGTTTGCAAATGGTGCCGTAAAGAATGTACATCATGTCGCCAAGCGCATCTGCAATTTCAACCAAGTCGCCATTCTCAGCAGCCTCCAAGTATTCCTCATTCTCTTCTTGCATTAAGCGATGGCGGAGCAAGTAATCCTCCTTGCCAATGTTATGCTCAGGCTCATCATTGTTCCCAATTCCGAATACTCGGTGGAATTCATAAACCGCTTCAATCTTTTCCTTCAGCGAATGTTCTTTGCTCATATTTTTAATCTAAACAACCATTAATCCAGTAATCAAAATAAACATGTCAGTTCGAGTGATTGGAGGCACGACAATCGTATCAAGAACTCAATAATAAAGGAATATGCTTTTGTAGGTCTGTTCGGCTTTTATCTCCGTTTTTTCGGTAAGGTTAAAAGCCGCATCATAAATATAATCTGCACGTTCAGTAACTGTACCTGTAGAGTCTGTAAACTGCACAAAAGTGAGCAAGTCATTCTGCGAATTGTACACCTCTCTGCCAATTAGTTTGTGATCTACAGTAAAGGATGAAATTCGGGTTTGCCCAGTACTGAAGTAATCAAAATTGCGGTAAGACAGCTGTACGCGATCTGCGCCATAGGCATAGATTCTATAAAGCTTTCCGTCATCCAAAAAATAACGGTACAGGAAATAACGCTTCAATTCACCGTTGTGGAAATAAGCGTCTTGTAGTCGTTTACCATTTTCGTAGGTTATTTCTAGTACACTATCGTTTGCACCATAAACTACCCTCCAAAGGCTATCAATTTCATTGTAGTGCAAAGTTCTAACCCGAGATGCTTCATTCGGAAATTGTTCTGAAACCACTCGGATTTGACCATTTTCAAATCGCTCAGTAATCGTCTTAACTAGCTTGGAATTCGGATTGTAAAAATCAGAAATGGCAACGGAGTCACCGCTACTCTTAAACTCAACATAACCTTCCGGACTCTCATTGAAATAACGGTATTCTCTACAAAGTTCACCTTCAGGTCCATCGTCAATACAAGGCGTAAGCTCATCCATAGAGCAGGCCGCAAACACAACTAAGGAGAAAAGGAAAGCCAGTTTTTTCATTCGGTTGCAAAAGTAGGAATATCATGATTTTGTTAAGGTCAGCATGCTGTCGATATTATCAATCTCGAAATCTTAAATTTGAGTCCCCTAATTAATATAAATTATGAAAAAAATAGTTGCCCTATTGCTGATTTCCGCCTTGGGATTATCACAGTCTATCGCGCAAACAGTTACACGTGGGCCTTACCTCCAATTTCCAACCTCAAGCAGTATGAAGGTAATGTGGCGTACAGATGCCGCAACTCCTAGTCGTGTCTATTACGGTTCCAGTTTGGCAACGGTTATGGATAATCAGGTAGATATTGCTGCTGCGGTTACCAACCATACCGTCAATGTCACAGGACTAAGTCCTTACACCGAATACTATTATGCCGTAAGTGATGCTAATACAGTTTTGGCTGGAGCTGATGAAAATCATCGTTTCAAAACATCACCTATAATCGGTACCGTACAGCCTATTCGTGCATGGGTAATAGGCGATTTCGGTAAAGGAAACGCCATGCAGATGGATGTGAAAGACGCCTTCCTAGATCACGTGGGAGATGATATGCCAGATATGTGGCTTTGGTTAGGGGATAACGCATATGAGGAAGGAACAGACGAGGAGTTCTCAAATAAAGTTTTCGGATCTCAGTATGGTTATGGCGAGATTTTCCCACGTATGCCATTTATGCCAACCCCTGGTAACCACGATTACGGTTCGGTACTTAACATCATAGTCGGAGCCGATCCTGCTACGCATGATGGACCTTATTTTGATATTGTTGATGTGCCAACCAATGGAGAGATTGGTGGTGTGCCATCTGGATATGAACTCTACTATTCGTTCGATTACGGTAATGTTCACTTCGTCTCTATGAACTCAGAGATTGGTGCCATCTTCAGCGGTTCCAACGATTGGATTGGTTCGAGTCCGTTCAACACTTTTTCTACTTCACCTTTTACAGATTGGCTGCATGCAGATTTGCAAGCCAACGATAAACAATGGGTTGTAGCCTACATGCATCAACCACCGCACACCGATGGATCACATGATTCTGACCAGTTCTGGGAAGTGTACATGAAGGCCATGCGCGACAATATCATGCCTATTCTAGAAAGTTATGGGGTTGATCTTGTCCTCTCTGGTCACAGCCACGTTTACGAGCGTTCGTTTTTACTGAATGGATTTTACGACACTCCTGACGGTTTCGATGCTAGTCAGCATGTAGTTGATGGTTCAAGCGGAAAACTATCAGAAGGCACTCCATATACTAAGTACACAAACGGCCCCAACCCAAATCACGGAACGATGTATATCGTTCAGGGAAATTCAGGAAGTAAAGACTCGGATGCAGGTCTTGAGCACCCAGCCATGTATTATGGTCATGGCTGCGATACATGTGTAGGCTCAACCATGCTGTATGCTCATGGCGATACGCTCTCTGGTTATTACCTTACAAAGGATGGAGAAATTTTGGATGATTGGACTATTCTTAAGCAAGAGACAACCACGGGTGTAGAAGAGGTAGAAGTTCTTCAAGCTGTTTCAAGTTTGGATGTGTATCCCAATCCATTTAAAAACGAAACCACTTTCAGCTTCGAGGTTAACGAAAGTCTTTGGGCACACGTTGAATTGGTGGATGTTTCAGGGAGAATACTTCACACATATCACAGAGGAGCAATGAACCCAGGCTCTAAGAAATACACAGTAAATGCCTCGGAACTTGGGCTTTCAAAAGGAGCGTACTTGGTTAGGGTAATGACAGACAAACGTCCTGCTGTTGCGCGCCTCATAAAGATTGAATAATACATGAATAAACTACTTACCATTGCTGCGCTCGTGCTGGTTAATACCGCTGGGGCGCAGCAATTCCATTTTTCAGGGAACATCAGCGGCATGGCTGATGAAAACCTTCGAGTTGAGTTCCCAGAAGATTACTTCGGAAATACTTGGGTCGAGGAAATTCCCGTTTCCAATGCATCGTTTTCCAAAACGGCTACCATTCCAACTTCTGGTTGGATGAAGATGAGTTACCACGATAAAGACAAGAACCTCTTTGTCTGGAGAAACGCAACCTCGCTAAACATAGATTTTGAAGCTGACTTTCTAGACGATACAAGTACCATAAAACTTATAGGCGATGGTGCTCCCATTCACGCTTTTGCATCTCAGATTAATGAGAAGTACGGGGAACAACTTTCTGTTGAATGGTTGAATGGTCAGTCGCAAAGCGCCACCAACATAGATGGACTGGAGATGGAAATCTTTGCCCTGCGCAATGATGTAATTCATGCGTTAGGGAAGGCGGAGCAGCAATTACCAGCAGACTTCGTAAAAGCATACAAGAATCACGTTACCTACTATTATTATTTATCGCTGTTCAAGTTTTCTGAGATGAAAACGGCAGGTAGCTCTATTCCTAAGGCAACAGAAATTCCAAAAGTGCTCATAGAAGGGTTGGACTGGGAGCGCATTAATAGAAGCTCAGAACTGGATAGCAAATTCTTTCGCGAGCTGCTGATTCAATTTGTTAATTACCAATCGCTTAAGGCTTACGACTTCATGAAGTTCGCAGACAAACAAGCTGTTGTCCAGGAAGCATTCAATCTCGCAAGAGAAAACTTGAAAGGAGAATCTCTCCAGTATTTTCTAACTAAAACCATGTTGGCTAATTCGGCAACTGTGCAGCCTTCCTTGCTGCGTCAAATGCGCGATTATTTGAAGGAAACGCAGTCTTCCGAAGTATTCGTCAAACTTGTTACCGATAGTTTGGGAGATAAACTTCAGGCTAAAGATGATGAGGTGGAGATTACTGATGTGAATTCATCAAATGATGAAATTGATGTTGAGCTACAAGGGATAAATGGCAAAATGTTCAAACTCTCAGAACTGAAGGGTAAAGTGGTTTACCTAGATATTTGGGCAAGTTGGTGTGGCCCATGTCGCAAACAATTTCCTGCTGCCAAGGCTCTGAAAGAACAATTAAGTAAGAAAGAGAAAAAGAATATTGAATTTCTCTACATCTCAATCGACAATACCGAAACTGTGTGGAAACGCGCCATCGAAGAACTCGGAATTGAAGGTGTTCATGGTCTCTCTAAAGGAGGTTGGGGTTCAGAAGCAACTTCCAAGTTCGGAGTTAGCAGTATTCCGCGCTACTTAATATTTGATAAGAAGGGCAAAGTGGTTGATGGTAATGCACCTCGCCCAAGTGATCCCCGCTTGCTACAGATTCTACAGAGGTTGGCAGAGGAATAGCCTAAACCTGACCTCAGACTTAGAGTAATCACTCCATCCACTTTCTAACCTTTCTAGCTATTCTATTCGGCAAGGTTTTTTCTTCACCAGAAATTTTGTCTTTCCATCTTTCAAGATATTTCACCCGAGCCATCATTGATTCATGCTCTCGAAATGCCTTCGACAATGATTGTAGCTTTGGCAGCACTTCGTCAGTATTACCATTTGGGTGAGTAGATTCTATTCTTTCCAGAGCGTCCGCAAAATCAGGTTTAAGAGTGTTCCAGTCCCGTACAGCAGCAGTTTTAATACCATTCTCGCCAAACTTTTTTCTTAAATCAACACTGTCGATAAGCTCTTGGAGTCGCTCCCTAGCAGTTCTTATGTCTCCTATTTCCACTACAAACGAATTCTCTCCGTCAACCGCGTATTCCTCATGGCCTGTAAATGCTGTTGTGATAATAGCTCCCCCACACGCCATCATTTCCAAATTGGGTAGACCAAAGCTTTCTACTTCTGACATTTTTAGAAGAATGTCACAGTTTCTGTAAACGCTTGGCATTTCCTGGTATGGAACTTTTTTAAACACCTTATCGACTTTCCAATTGGCATCCACAAACCCATCGTATGTGACGTACCATATTTCTATGCTAGGAGTCTCTTGTGCTACTTGAAATGCATCACCTACTTTTTTGAACCACGCTTTCCCAGCTCCTTCAATCAGAACCCTCACATGGTCGTTTGGTTTTCTGTTTTTCCAAGTAAAAAGAGAGGTGTCAATTCCGTTGGGCACATGAATGCAGGTCGATGTAAATTCATCATTCAATTTGGTAGCAAGAAATCGTGCTGGGACAACTACTGGTAGTGATGAGGCTCTGTACGTTTGCTCAGCCCAGAATCGGCTGGTGTCATCTTCGTGATAGAACAATCTTTCATCACACTGGCAGAAATAAAGATAATAATTTGCCTGAAAATCACTGAGGTCATAAACTGTTGACCAAAATGTGGAAATGGCAAAATCAAAATTTGTTTTTGATTTATAATCAATTATTGAAATATCCTGTGCGTGCGGAAAAACTGTGGGGTCAAATTCAGCTTCAGTATACTTGAATGTAATGGAAACGTCAAACCCTTTTAGTTTTAGTCGGTAGGCATGCTCAAATATCATTATCGT
>JBLIGB010000066.1:0-8319 GCA_047636795.1 Bacteroidia bacterium
AATATGGCTATCACGACCTTGAAAACGGCTGTCTTCTAAATGCCCATCAAGCTTTTTGAGCAACTCCAACATGCCTTCTCGGTTGTCCTTAAAGACCTGCGTGTTGGTATTTATGTTTGATTGAATTGTCTGCATTTCAATTCGCTATTACTTCTTCGTTAAAATCAATTTTATTGAAATTGGCCAGGCCTTTTTCGGTCAAAAGAGGAATCGTCAAATTCCAAATGGAACTTCTGGCCTGATTGTATAAATTCCCTTTCTGGTCGCGAAGCTCGCGCTGTGCTAACCAGAATGTGATAATCATCCAAACAGTTTCAGCCAACTGCTGATACTGCCCCATTCTTGCTTCAGCATTCATATTTCCCGAACCAACCGAATAATCAATTATCGCTTTGATGTATCTGATTTGATTTTTGAACTGTCCTCGCATAATCTCCGCTAAGTGTGGGTAAGCTCTACTCACTTCTAGGATATCTTGCTGAAGAAAACGATACCGCTCATATAAGTGAAGCAAGGGAACCATTTGCCGGTGAATGTTCTCTATAGAAGGAATCATCTGCACGGAATCGAGCATTACGTTCCGCTCTTCGATAATCCTACCGTGGATTGCTTCCATCAACTCTTCCTTCTTCTTGAAGTGATAAGTGAGGTTTCCGAGGCTCATGTCCAACTCATTTGCAAGGTCACGCATAGTCACACTGACAAAGCCTTTCGTGTTGAAAAGCTCCACAGCCGTGTTTAATATTCGCTCCTTGGTAGATGACATTAGTACAATAAAACCATTATTGATTAAAATAATAGTACAAGTGTACTAAATTAATTAATGAGAGGTTTTGGGGATGTTTTTCTCAAATTTGCAGTATGAAACAAATCATCGCTTTACTAATTGTTGCGGTAAGCTTAAATGCCTGTTCGAATAAGCTTTTTGAAAGCAATTGGAAGAAACCAGAAACAAAGTCATCCGCTTTCAGATTCTACCATGCTGATTCTAAAATCAGGTATAATATTGAGAACGATGAAACAAATCTCTATTTCTCGTTTGACGTAATGGATCAACTAACAGTACAGAAAATCCTTACTACTGGTCTTCGGCTTTTCATTGATGTAACGGGAAAAAATAAGCAGAAGGACGAGATTCAATTTCCTGTGTACTCCGATAAAGTTCCAATTTCAGAATTGGAGGAATATGGCACTAGATATGACCAAAGCATACAATTTGGTAAAGCCACTCTTGATCAGATGATACCCAGTGATGGTTACTTGAAATTTGGAAATAAAACTGTTCAAATTTTCAATAGGATGCCTTTGGATGGAACATCGGTTACGCTGGAATTTGACAGCACCCGCTCTCTTGTATACCGTGCGATTATTCCATTGGAAGCTATTAAAGCTGAAGGAGATGTAATTTCTATAGGGATAGAAACAGGCGGCTATGAAATGCCAGGAAACGACCAGGCGCTTTCGCAGGCAGACGTTACGCAGGCAAACCAAGGAATGACGGCTGGCGATAGAGCTATGGGACGCGGTAATATGAACAACAACCCTATGGGTGGCGGTCCCGGTGGCGGTGGTGGCTTAAATACGCCAAACGGCAGTTCGGCTGCAAGCATGGCCCTGCGAAACTCTAGTCGATACAGTAAGTTTTCCGACCCAATTAGATTTTGGGTGAAGTTGAAGTTGAAGGATAAATAGCGGCTAATTAATTCTTGTTATTCTGAGAGAACAGGATTGCTGTGCCGAGAAAAGGCCTGTTCGACATAACGCAGCTCTGTCCTCAGCTGTGTTTAGCCTAGTTTGGCACGTAGTCGAAAAACCCAAGAAGGGAATGCCATTCTGTGAATTATAGATATACAATCAGGTAACAGAAACATTCTTGGGATTTCGTATTTGTCTGTGCTTTTGTTGACCATCCCGAAAGCAGTGGTAAATGCCAGCTCATAATAACCTTTACACGCAAGCTTAGACCTTTCGTTGTAATCAGCTTCTTGGCCGTTTGGATAGCAATATGATTGGCATTTCGAACCAGTATTTTTTTCTATCCAATGCTTGGACGTTGACATTTGAAACTCCATTTCGTCATCAGTCACATTGTCATTCATGATTACGTGATCATGATTATGGGAGCCGATGGTTATTAATTCTTCAGTTGCCAATTTTCTGAATGCGTATGCGTCCATCACTTCATCGCATGAAAATTCAAGGTTAAGTTTCTCTTGCAATTCCCTGTCGATAAGATTTTCAATCTTTTTCATGAAAGAGAGTGCTTCTGCAGCAGTCATTAGCTTGAAGTCGTCTACAACTGCGCGGTAGAATTTTTTACGTGTGTTTCTATCAGCATCTGCAGTGAGTGCCCATTGTTTGTGTTGGAAAGGGTGGGTGCCATAAATAATAGCCAGTTTAATACGATACGTAAAGAATCGTTGTTTTTCCGCAATATGATTAGAGGACACAAAAATTGTTGCAGGAATTTGGTGTTTTTTGAGAATAGGAAGGATGATATCCAAATTATCCTGATATCCATCATCAAATGTTAGATGAAGCCATGGTTTGTTGTGTGTGAAATCGCACTTCGATATGCGTATTAGCTTTTCCATATCAATAAATTCAAAATCCAGCTCTTTGAATCTAATAATGGTGCTTTCAAACTCACTAGGAGTTATATGAAGTGAAGGAATTAGCTTGGAACCAACGTGTTCGGTGACATTGTGGCCATAAAACACCACCCCTGGCTTATTTAGCTGGAATATGAACTTGAGAATGTATTGTTTGATTGTCATTCAGATGAGGTCAAAATCACTATCAATCCTTTCCCATGATTTTGGTTGGGAGGCAAATTTCTGTTCAAGTTCTTTATTGTGGCTGTGATAGGCAAAGATTGGTCTTGAAACAAAACCACCCACTTTTGAACTTAAAAGGGAACTAAGCTTATTGTCCGTTGTTAAAAAATAGAGATTGAAACAACCATTCTGAAGTCCCCATTCAGCAATTGAACTTACGAGTGAAACCTTTTGAGCGAAATCAGAACCAACTAAGCTAAGTACAGAGACATTTCCTTCTTCTGATAACTTAATCAAAGCTCCAGCCGTGGTTTTAGAGGATCTAAAAACCTTGTATCGCTCTCTGTCGGGAGCGTTAAGTACACGCCAAGCAAAATACTCCGCATTTTTGGCCGCTCCAATCGCAAATTTTGCTGATTGAAAAGGTGTCAATAAATCAGCGTCAGCGCTAACAACAGAACAAGAGGAAAGCGGATAGCTATGCTTGCGATAGGGATATAAAAGTCTTCTGGTTGCGATATTGGAAATTGATCGCATAATCTTTGGCATTGTTCTGACCCATTCCCGATTGTTACCCGGAAGTAGCGGCAGAAGGTGACTAATAGCTTCATCGCCCTCAGACCATCCAAATTTTTTGAAAATACCCAGCGATTTATGATTGCAAAATGTGACGTGCATATCTCCATATTCCATCCATTTATCAGTCATTTTTATTCCAATGCCCTTCCGCTGGTACTCCGGTAGAACCGAAAAATCTACATACCAGCAAGCCGTGTATGTTTGTTCGCCAATCCTAATTTGAAACGGAATCATTCCTGCATGTGCAATTACTTTTTCCTCATGCTGCATTACCAAAGGAATAGCATTTGATAATTCAGAAGAACGGTACAGCCATTTCCAGTTTGATCTCAAAAGATTAGCTCTCCTAGGGTAAATGGTTTTGTAGAATTCGGACAGTCGAGATTCTTCAATAGTCGATGCCGGTACAATGGAAAGATTGTTTATGGTCAATGTGAGGGCAGTTACGCTTTGAATTCTCAGAAGCTAAATATAATCAAGATCAGCATGGGGAGATAAGAGCACATGTTTTGCTAATAATCATTGTTTATACGATTCCGTTAACAGAAGAAGAAAGCCTCTTCATACGTCAATTGTTCTCGAATGTCAGCTTGTTCATCCTTGTTTGCTACTGCTACAAGAACTTGCAAATCGCTTAGGTCCGATATCCCTTCCACGTTTTCAATTAGCTTATCGTAAACGTGCTTATTGATTTTGTTGGGATTGTTGCACATCCAACGGAAATTAACTCCAGCCTTTAGTAGCCCTTTTGCCAATGCTTTTCCTTTTGATGCTGCTCCCCAAACGACCAACGTTTTTTTAGGTTGATGGTCAAGTTCGAGAAACCAATGGAGTTTCAGGACTAGGAAACGGTTGTCCGCATAATTTGGGTCGTTGCGAGAAGAACGCGAATTATGATCCCGCCAATGGTGCAGCACATCAGAACTGGGAATTGGTTTTAAACCGTTTCCATAAAATCGAAAGCACAGATCATAATCTTCGGGGTACACGTCCGAATCAAATGCTCCGCATTTGTCTAAATCTTCTCTAAAAACCATCCAGCATGGCGATGGAATTACACATTCTCGGTAGATGTCGGAATAGTTCGTTCCGTTTTTAGTAAGACGATTCAACCACGATTCGTAATAACGGTAGCCGTCTTTCAAACCCTCGTCTGAAAAGTACTTTACTTGCCCAATAGCAATGTTGCCTTTTTTGAAACTTAATAAGTTACGTTTAAGTGTTTCGAGTTTAAGTGGCGGCATAATGTCGTCCGCATCCATTCTTGTAATGAGGTTCCCATTGCTTCGGGAATAGGCCAATCGAAGCGCATCGATAATTCCCACGCCATCATTAACTAGCACTTGTATACGCTTGTCAGTTTTAGAGAACTGCTCGAGAATTGCTTTACTGTGATCCGTTGAACCATCATTCACGGCAATCAGTTCCCAGTCCGTTTCGGTTTGAGAGAGAATGGAATTGATGCAGTTGGTTAGGAATGGCTCTGCATTCTTAACAGGCATAAGAATAGAAATACTCGGGTTTCCCGATTTCAATGCTTAACGAGTTTTATCGTTTTGCGCTGGTTATCAGAAACGAGTTCTAATATGTAAACGCCAGCATTCAAGCCATCAGAAGAAAGGTTGAATCGGCCAGAGGAAATTTTTTCAGAACGCACCAACTGGCCAACAGCATTGTAAAGGCTGAGGTTATAAGATTCGTTGGCGATAACTCGAACAATTCCAGTATTATTACTGAATCCAGCCGTGTTGTAAACCTTAAAAAATTCGGGTTGGGTATTTACATCGTCAATTCCCACAAACCACGGAATAAGTCCTCGGTCGAACATCCGCTGTCTAATCGGAATGAAATTATCTCCGTTAAAGAGAAGCGTGTCAGCTTGCAAAAAGAGTAGTGCAGCTTGCGACATCGTCATCCCTTCAGAAAACCCGTAAGCAGCCTGAATCATAACGGCATCGGTTGCTTCCCTACCAATATCACCCCAAATTTGCATAAGAGTAGCGGACCAAATGTCCGCATCGGTGTAAAGATTATTATTCAGGTCTTCTGGGTAATGGTCGGTGCTCACGGAACTTCTGCCGTTCCAAAATTCATTGTGGCCATCCCAAGTAAATACATCGCTCCAACGGTTTGGACTGAGAAATCGGGAATAAGAAGAAGCGAAATAATCACCTGTTGCTTCGTCTAAAGCTTTTCGTTGCGTGCCGTTGTTTGTGCCGGGTGCGGCTGAATGCATAATGGCATGGCCAAATTCGTGGATAATTACATCCGCATCTTCCGCATCATCAACACCACCTTCTCCAAACTGTAAGCGAGGTGGGTTAAAAGCTGGATTGAAGTTGGAATTGTCGCTTCCGCTCAGTGCATGCGCATCAACAACAATCGGATAATCTACAATATTGGTGAAGCCTAGTGTACGTATGTATTGCTGAAAATAGTTGATATGGTAATAGGCGTTTACATCTTCAAAACCAGGTTCTGCACGCGTATAATTGAATTCAGGTGTGAGACTGAAAGTCGGAGTTGTTGCTGGAAGCGAAACTTCTTTTATTTCAACAAAATCATTCTTGAGGAAAAACGTGTCATTCTCAAAAGTCACGTTCGTTTGAACAGAAACCCGTTCAGCATTTAACTCCAATACATCCTGATCTGAATTATCGGCATAAGGCGCACCATAGTTTTGGTTTGCCGTGGTTAGCGGGTCTGGGTTAAAAACCCACATCGTTACGATTGAATCTTGTGGTGCTGAGTAGGAGAGAAGGTCGTTTTGATAGATCACTTTTGCATTCTTATCAAGCACCAATTCGTAATATCTATCCGAATCCTCAACCACTTCCAAGCGAATTACAGGAATCATTTCACCTTCGTAATCCATGTACATTTCTTGCAAATCGTAATGATGCAATTTTCCATTATCGCCCTGGTCGTAATGAACAGCCAACCCTTGGTGATAAGGCTCGTGGTTTGGGAAGCTAGAATCCACGTTTTTATTCACCGGAAAGGTATGGTCGAATACACTCAAAATGCGTCCGTCCGTAGCCAGATTTACTTTAATCGAACCACGAAAAACCTTCTTTCCATTTATTGTCTGCACAAAGCGATAATGCTTCCCTTTCGGGCTCAAAACCTCATTAACAAGTTCAATACTTACCGATTCTGACTTGAGATACGGAATGGTGTTGAGGAGGTATTGCTTAATCGCTTGTTCATAGGGAGGGATAAATCCCGATTGAGTAATCCACACAGCTTCTTTTCTGTCGATAGGACTTGCAGCATCATCCTCCGCAACCCATTTCTGTGAGAATGAAATAAGTGGGAGCAAAGTAAGTATGAGAGCGAAACGCATAATCACAAAGGTAACGACAGCAACTATTAACTTATTCTGCTAGCTGCTCTTTCACTAACTCGTAAAGACCATCGAATGAATTAGCACGGCCGATCCACCGAAGATTTTCGTCAAGAAGGAAAAGAGATGGAGTGGAGGTAACTCCGAATTTCTCCAAGCTGGGACCTTCCCAACCTTTTAAATCATTTACGTTAAACCAGTCTAGTTCGTATTCTTCAACCGTGTTTAGCCAATCTACTTTAGACGTGTCAACGGAAATCGAATACACACCCAAATCACCTTTCATTTGGTCGTAAAGCGCTTTCAGTTTTGGTATTTCCCGAATGCAATGCGGACACCACGAAGCCCAAAATACAACCACGTTAATTCTTCCAGTCAAAGCACTGGTTGGAACGGAATGTCCTGTTTCGTTAGGAAGTTTCAAGCTTGGAGCTTCATCACCAGGTTGAAACTTTACGGACTTAGAAATCTTGTCTAGCGTTTCCTCTGATAAAGACAAATCACAGTTTCCCAAATATTTGCGGCTCACATAATCTACATACTCAAAAGCTTCTTTTTCTGCAAAGAAATCAACGAGTAAATCGATAAGAAAAGCTTGCACTTGTGGTGCGGTTGCGGGCTTGTCAAGAAGCAGATTCACCGCATTCTGAATTCCAATTTCAGAGCGCTCGGTGTAGCTATATAGATATTCTAAAATTTTATTGGACAAGAACGGACTTGTGATAATGCGTTCATCTGAAAAGTCGATGTTCTCGAAATAATGGATATGACTGAAAGCGGCATCATTGTCAAACTTCTCATCCCATGCCAGCTTCTGCGTTCGAAGAGGAATTTTGTCCAATTTAACCAACACCTGAGATGTATAGCTATTGGGGAAAAGCTTGTTGAGAAGGTCTAATGAATTGTTGTACGCATCAGCAACGCGGTGATAAACGTTATTCAACGAATCGGAAACCGCTGAATGTCTAGGAATGAATGGCGAAAGACGATTCATTGCAAACGTAAGCGTGTCCATACTTTGCGAATAAACATCAGATAGGTTCATCATAATATTGAACGCATCGTTCTCATCAGAGCCATCAGGCTTGAAAGCCATTCCAGAACCACTTTCGTAAATATGTGCCGTTATGCTTTCCTGATTGATAAGAACAAACTGGAATGATTCGAGCGTGCTTACATCTATCACATATACGCCATTGGTATATCGTTTATCATAATCGAAGGTAATTTCCGTCTCACCTCGGTACCGAAGGCTATCCAATGGAATCTCCAAATCACCCAAATACTTTGAAATTCTGATAACGCTACCAACTGGTTTCGTATCCATTATCAGTTTGATGTTATTCTCCGCAAACGAAACGAACGAAACGAAAAGCAGCAGTAAGAGTAAAATGTTTTTCATGCAATGGCGATAAGTGCGATGGAGACAACGGCAAGCGAAATTCCAATCCAATTTAGTTTTGATAGACGCTCAGAGAACAACAAAATTGCCAGAAAGGTACTGACAAGCACAATTCCTGTATTGTTAATAGGGAAAACCACCGTGCTTTCGAGGTTTGGTAAATTCAATGCTTTTAGCAGAAAATGAATGGAGAAGTAGTTGGGAATGCCTAGTGC
>JBLIGB010000067.1:0-8266 GCA_047636795.1 Bacteroidia bacterium
CATCTTGAATTGTAAAAGTGAGCGCGGAAGCAGGGCCGGTTGCGCACGGATTCAATTGATCTAACGTGATGGTCATTGTCTCCGTTCCATCGGGAGTGAAATCTTCCAACACATCGAAACTAATAGTGGTAGTAGCTTGTCCGGCTGGGAAGGTGATGAAGTTTGGAATGTTGGATACATCTGTTCCAACAGTTGCTGTTCCTGTAAAACTTAAACCAACCGTTAAAGGCGCATCAAACGGTTCGGAGCGCTCAAAAGTCAGATTTAGGGTACTACAGCCTTCAACTAAATCTTGAGCGTTGGTCGAAGTAGAGAAATTAGATTCTGCATTCAAACTTACCGATGGGCTTGTAAAACTTCCAGCATCTAGGAAAACGGCACTGTCATACGAGCCATCGCCTCCATCAGCAATTGCTAGTCGAATAGTATACGTTTCGCAAGGAATGAGAACAGCTATGGCGCTTAGTGGTGTTGTAAACCCATTGTATTTTACGGTTGGCGCTCCTTCTTCGCCAGCTTGGTCCCCGTTATCTACATAATACTGCGAGTTGGTATTCGCATTAACGTTTACCATGGAAATGGGCGTTGTAGTTCCAGGAATCAAAGCAACATTCTGCTCTCCAACCAAGCCTGGGCCACTAAGAAAAAAGGCAAATACATCGTTTATGTTAGAGGTTCCAACCCAAAACATATACTCGTTAGAAGCAAACACATACTTAAACCGAACAGTATCGGAAGATGGAATAAAGTCAAACTCAAGAACAGCAGCATCGAATGTGCCATTAAGGGAGCCTGAAATGCCGGACAAATCAGAGTCGCCAGGCCGCGAAAAGTCAGTTCCATCTTCGGACAGCGAACCAGCCACAGTGGAGTTTGGCCCTACCGCATCAGCCGCGCGACCAGTAGAAAGAATGACTCCAGATTCGAGTCCAATATTGGAATTTGAACCATCAAAAAAGCCTCGAGATTGAGCGTCTCCGGTAAATTGAAAATTGCTCACCTGTACTCCTTGGCCAATTAAAACATCCTCTATCAATTGCTGCGGAGTATAGTTTCCGTCAACCACCAACTGCGCGTGTGCCGTAACGCTAAAAAGCATTGCGGCAAGCACTAAATAGTATCTATTGAACGATATCATTAACTAAGACTGGCGAAGGTAGCCACGTCTGTTATTCTATTTGAACTCATTTGACTTACAGATGTTTCGCTTTTATTAAAAACTAATTTTGGGCAAATCAAAAAGTGAATGATGGATATCAAAACAGTTGACAATTACATTGAATCGAACAAGGACCGTTTTCTTGACGAACTGATAGACTTGCTAAAAATTCCATCAGTGAGTGCCGACCCAGCGTATAGTAAAGACGTACACCGTGCTGCTGAGTTGCTATCAAACAGGTTGAAGGAGATTGGTATTGATAAAGTTGAAATCTGCCCAACGGTTGGTTATCCAATTGTTTATGGCGAGAAAATAGTTGACGAGAAACTGCCAACTGTATTGGTTTACGGCCATTATGATGTGCAGCCAGCAGACCCAATCGAACTTTGGGATTCTCCTCCATTTGAACCTATAATCAAAGACGGAAAGATTTATGCCCGTGGCGCGTGCGATGACAAAGGTCAGATGTACATGCACATAAAGGCGGTGGAGCTTATGCTGAAAACCGATGGCCTTCCGTGCAATGTGAAGTTTATGATTGAAGGCGAGGAAGAAGTAGGTTCAGATAACCTTGGCCTGTTTGTAAAAGCGAACAAAGAACGTTTGAAGGCTGATCTCGTTCTCATTTCCGATACAGGTATGATTGCCAATGATGTTCCTTCTCTTACGGTTGGACTTCGCGGACTAAGTTATATCGAAGTGGAAGTTACTGGACCAAAACGCGACCTCCATTCTGGACTGTATGGTGGTGCTGTTGGTAATCCAATCAATATACTTTGCGATATGATTGCTTCGTTGATGGATGAAAATAAGCAAGTCACTATTCCGGGTTTTTATGATGGCGTGATTGAAGTAAGTGCAGAAGAGCGAGCCGAAATGGCTAAAGCACCTTTCAGCGAACAAGAATATTGCGATGAGTTGGATATGGCCGCAACCCAAGGAGAAGCTGGTTATTCCACGTTGGAACGCGCAACCATTCGTCCAACCATGGATGTAAACGGAATTTGGGGTGGTTACACGGGCGATGGAGCCAAAACGGTTCTTCCTTCAAAAGTGTATGCCAAAATTTCTTGCAGATTGGTCCCCGGACAAGACCCAGATAAGATTACAGACTTGCTGATAAATCATATTGAGAACATGGGTCCTGATTGCGTTAAAGTGAAAGTGACACCACACCATGGCGGTCAACCATATCTTACTCCTACTGAATTTACAGGTTACAAAGCGGCACACAAGGCCATGGAAATCACTTTTGGAAAAACACCGATTCCTATGCGAAGTGGTGGTAGTATTCCAATTGTGGCCATGTTTGAAGAGGAGCTTGGGTTGAAATCTGTATTGATGGGATTCGGATTGGATTCAGATGCCATTCACTCACCAAATGAGCATTATGGTATTTTCAACTACCTAAAAGGCATTCAAACTATTCCATTCTTCTATCAGAATTTGGCGGAGCTTAGCTAACGATGAATTTACTGCGCATCGTATTACTTGCTGGAACCTTGACGGGTTTAGCAGCTATTACGGGATGTAAAAAAGAGCCATTAACCGAGTTCCCTGCCGCAGCGAATGGTACTTCGGTTGAGTCTGTGGAGTTTCGAATTGTTTCCTACAACATTCATGGTGGTAAAGGACCAAATGGCGAAGGCAGTTTTACGGACAACCTAAGTGCTTTCCGAGCGATGCTTCAGGGAGAATCCATAATCTGCTTGCAGGAAGTGGAGCCCGATTGCTGGAATCAGCTAAAAGCCCTGTTCCCAGAATATGAGTATCGCTATTTCCTGCCGCAAACGTCAACCAAATTTGGAACTAACAAGCAAGGTGGGAACGCCATTTTTTCTCAATTTCCGATTGAAGCATACGACCAGCACTTAGTACAAACAGACCCTGGCGGTGATAAATGGGAACGCAAGACACAATATGTCAGGATTTACATCGGAAAGGAACACCAATATTTGAATTTGTTCCATTACCACAACACATACAATTGGCATGAGAATAACTCGGCTGCAGAAAAAGCCGGTCTTGAGCGTTACTCCAATTATGTTGAATCAAAGAGCATCAACCCGTCAGAAATGATAGTTCTCATTGGCGATTTCAATCTTAATTTAACTCAGTCTAACGCTATTATTTCAACTTCAGATTTCCCAAACTCCGAGTCTAATTGGGTAGATCATATTTACACCAACGCAGAACTTCTTCTTGGCGGTATTTACAACACGTACGAAAATGCACTTTCAGACCATCAAGCCGTTTGGGCGGTGGTGTGTAATGAGGATTGTTGAAAGGAGCCTTTTCGGCAACAACAAATTAAACCTTCCGTTAAGTCTTACGTCTTATTGAGCACATCATCAGATATTTTTCGTAGAATAGTATTGATTTTCGTCTATTGCATTCATGCCAAAAGCACTGTTTCGCATTTTATTTTCTGTCTTAACCTTGGCTGTTTTAGCCACAGGCTGCAAGAAAAATGATATTATTATTGATGATAATACGGCACCGCCAGACTCTACAGTTTCCACGCTTCTTGTGGAGAACTATGTGACCAAATGCTACATCAGTTTAGTAGGTCGCGAACCTTCTGAACAAGAAGAAACCACTGCTATTGCAACGCTTAAATCGGATAACCTCAGCATTGCTAGCCGTAAGTTTGTTCTCAACACTATTGTTGCCAACGTTGAATACCGTACGAAGGTGCTCGAATTCAATTCCATCAAACTCCTTAACGGGTTGCTGGATGTTGCTGCTCTTCAAGGACAAATAGACAACTACATTTTTCTACAACAGCAACCAGAATACGCGAATTTATACGATGAGATTCAAGCCGTAATAGACAACCTTATTCTCCTTAGAGATTCTCCAGCCGCTTTTGTGAATGGCGAATTTGGCATGGAAGAAATGCACCGCAGGTTGGTGAGCAATGACATCTACGACCAGATAAACATGGGTTCATTCAATTTTGTCCTGAGTATGTTTAACAACTTTCTTTTCCGTGACCCAACCGGTGATGAGCATGACGCTGGTATTACAATGGTTGATGGGTTTGTGGCTGTTGTCTTCTTTGAAACCGCCAATTCTAAGGAAGAATTTACCGACATTTTTCTTCATTCAGATGATTACTACGAAGGGCAAGTGCGAGAACTATACTTCAGGTATTTATTCCGAGAACCGACCTCTGAAGAGCAGAGCTATCATTCTGTGCGCTACAAAGAGTCCAGTAATTACGAACGCTTGCAGATAGACATTCTTTCAACCGATGAATTTGCTGGATTATGAACATGAAAAGTGAATTCTCTTTTACTTACAGGTACAAATCCCCCATCCTCACGGATACCCCCTTTTTAAGGGGGAATGGTGCAGTTCCTCCTTTCAAAGGAGGTGCCGAGGAAAGAGACGGGGGATTAATTTCTTTATTAAGAATGAGAAGATTAAATACCCAAGTTATGGCTCTCCTTATGGCAATCCTCACTTTGGGGCTGCTCCCAAGTTGCAACAAGGAGAAGAACATTATTTACGATGTGAATGATGTAAACGTAAACCGACCTGAAGGAAACAAGGACTATGTAAAGAGCCTTGCCGAGTTTATCTCAATTGCCTTCACCGACCTTTTCGGACAAAACATATCACAAGCAGAACTACAGACGTTGGCTGTTCCTTATTCTGGTTTTGGCGATTTGAAGTTGATTGAGGATATGATTATAAAGAATTTCTTGAACTCACCTTCGGTAATTATTCCTTCAGATTCTGAAATGCGGGAGAACGTAGATCAATTTCTGATGAATACATATCAGAAACTCTTTAATCGACTGCCAAATGAGTTTGAACTATGGCACATGAAAAACCTGATTAATGAGAACTCGGACATTACTCCAGAGCTCATTTATTACGCCATAATGACCTCGAACGAATACCGTTATTACTGATTCTAAAGCCATGAAAAGAAGAGGTTTTATAAAAAAGGCAACGGCCGCCGCAGCAGGAGTATTTGCAGTTCCTTACATTCTTCCTTCGGGAAGGTTATTTGCTGCTTCTGGAGCGCGCGTAGTTGATCACGTAGTATTCTGTCTATTTGCTGGTGGCGTTAGAAACTTAGAATCGGTGCATAAAGCGGATGGAAATCTGATGCCCAATACGCTTTTGGGAGGTGAAAACATTTCTGCCGACATCGCTTCTGGAATTACGCCTCTTGGCCAAGTTGGTGGTTCTCGTTTGCAAGAAATGGGAACGCTTTTCAAGGAATTCCGATTTGCGCAAGGCCCAACAGGTCACTTCAGCGGACATTCTTCTGTTATGACTGGCGTCTACAATTTGACGAATATCAACATTCGCCAGCGACCAAGTACACCTACCATTTTTGAGTACTACCGCAAACACACAAACCCTGCGGCTAACGCCCTAAATGCGTGGTGGGTGAGTAACGCTCTAGGCCCGTACCCTGCGCTCAATTATAGTTCGCATCCAGATTACGGTGCACTTTATGGTGCCAATTACATTCAGCCTGCATCAATCATCAGTAACGCTGGATATGCATCTCTAGGAAATCCAAAAACATTCAGCCAAAACCAACACGATTTGGTTGGCGAAATGCGCGGCTTCTTCGATAACAATTTCAGCAGCCAAACACTTGCGGGCGATGCAGGAATTACAAACGCCACTTCAGACAATCCTGCCGTGCAGCAGTTTCTTCTCGATTCGGTTCAAGAAAAGGTTGCAGGACTTTATGACAACCCTTGGGGATTGGGTGGCATGAGCGGAGACATGTTCAATGTGTTTTTTGCTGAGAAAGTGATAGAGCGTTTTCAGCCTGAATTATTGGTAGTGAATATGCAAGATGTGGATGTATGTCACACCAATTTTACTTCCTATGCAAACAACTTGATGCGTGCAGATTATGCCATGGCGCATCTGTGGCAAACCATTCAGAGCACTCCCGGAATGGCTGATAACACCATCATGATTGCCTTGCCCGAACACGGAAGAAATGCGCAGCCAAACACCGTTATAGACCCATACGGACGATATGCTTTGGATCACACCAACGATGACATGTCAAGAGAGATATTCTGCCTACTTGCGGGACCTAGCGGCAAGGTGATTCAGAATCAAGTTATTGATCAGATTCAAGGTCAGAGTATTGATGTTGTGCCTACAATTGCCAAAATTCTCGGTTTCTATGATGATATTTCTGGAATGCTACCCGGCCAACCATTAAACGCTGCTTTGGTATGATGTTCCGATTGAAAAATATCACGCTCTTTTCAGCATTTGCCATGATGATGGCAACTGTCCTGTTTATTGGTTGCGATAAGGACACGGTAATTCCGCCAAACCCGTACGATGATATTGTTTACCCAACGCCACCAGCGCCAATAGATACGCTTGACCCGAATAATATTGTAGCTATACACAAGGACATCTTACGGCCTAGTTGTTCCGTTCCGGGATGTCATGATGGTAGTTTTGAGCCTGATTTCAGAACAGTTCAAAGCAGTACCTCTACATTGGTCTACGCACCAATTATTAAGAACAACGCTGACTCTACGTTCACATATCGTGTAATACCAAACGATACGGCTCAATCCGTACTTCACGAACGTATAACTAACTGCTGTTTTGTAAATCAGAACGATGGAATGCCACAGGATAACATTGGCGTTCCACTAGAAAGCGAATACGTTACGCGCATCGAGAATTGGATTATGGACGGTGCCAAAAATATGTTTGGAGAAGTAGCTCAGTATCCAAATCAGGCGCCTCAAATCTCCTACTTCGCGGCAGTGGACACTTTTGAGCTGCAAGCTGTGATTGCTGCCGCCCAAGTTGGATTCCCACTTTCTGATGCTAGTAATAGAATTGATGGCGTTTATTATAACCCGTTCATTCTTAACGCGAATCAGAATTTTGCCATGCTGATTACAATTGAAGACGATAGTACATCGCTTTCAAACCTTCAAGAAAACAAACTCAAATTCTCGTATGATGAGGACGATTTCTCGCCTTCCTCACCAGGATATCAGGAACGTACCGCCCAGTTTTACAGCATTTCAGGTTTTGAAATATGGTATGTTGAGCTAAACGCTTCTTTGTTCAATACAGGCGAGGTGGTTTACATGCGCTATTACGTGAGCGATGGCGAAAGTGAGACAGAAATGCCCCGAGACGAAATGGTTATTCAATACAAGACCTTCTGGTCGTTTTACGTACTACCGTGATGAAAAAAACGCTTTGGATAGTTTTAGGAATGATGGGCGCTCTCAGTGCATGCACGAAGCTTACCGAGATAAGTGAAGTCCCAGAGATTGCATTTCAAAGCGTGGTACCCAATGTGGTTACTGAGTATCAGGATTCGCTTTACTTCACCGTTTCGTACCGAGATGGCAATGGCGATTTGGGAGAGAACAATACAGACAACAACAATCTTTTTATTGAGGATTCACGTAATCAGGTTACCTACGGATTTCGTATTCAACAATTGGCTCCGAATAATGCGGACATCGCCATTCAAGGAAACCTGAACGTGACGTTACCCAACACAGCCATTATTAATGGTGGCGCTAGCGAATCGGTGAGCTATTCTATTTGGGTGGTAGACCGCGCGGGTAACGAAAGCAACCGCGTAAGCTCTAGTACGGTTACTGTGAATGCGCAGTAGAGTTGCATGCTGGTTCAGCACTGTTGCAAGAAGGTTCAGTGCTTTTGCATAATGGCTCAGCGGTGTCGCAAGGCCGGATTAGCGGGACGCAAGGCGTTAATGAGCCGAAAAAGTTGACTTCTACAGCAATGACGTGGGAGTGTTTGTCATTGGTCATGAGGTTGGCTAGATGCACCCCGCGTTAGGGATGGAAGCGACATCCTTTTTCCTTCCTTGAGCGAAGTCGAAAGGTTTAGGGAAAAGATATAGCGGACAGCCGGACCGCCATCTGCCATGGTTTCGGCTGCACTCAACCAAGTTGGCTGGCGGGAACGCCCAAAACAATTTTAGTTTCTGTTGGTTAATCAATCGTACATATACTTACCAAAATCAGCTAGAAATTGCGCTTCTTAATCCTTAAATTCGCGTTAGATTTGAAATACAGTAACTCAATATAAATAGCATGAAAATCTTAG
>JBLIGB010000068.1:0-8204 GCA_047636795.1 Bacteroidia bacterium
ACCAACTGGTTACCATTGAAAAGCCAAACTTTGTAGGGGTAAAATTGCTTCGACTAAGCAGTAATCAAGCAACCAAAACCTGGAAGTTGTTCTAAACCCTACAGTTTCACAAACTGCTCTACATCCTTTTTTGTAATGGACTTTCCTGAGAGGATTACCAATCGTTCAACCACGTTGCGCAGTTCGCGAATGTTACCCGTCCAGTTGTAGTCCTTCAGTTCTTTAAGGGCGGCAGAATCAATTTCTTTCTTCGCTACTCCCTGATCATCACAAATCATTTGAAGAAAATGATTAACCAGCAATGGAATATCATCTCTTCTTTCGTTTAGAGCAGGAACATGAATAAGAATTACGCCAAGGCGATGATAAAGATCTTCTCTGAAGTTTCCTGCCTCAATTTCCTTTCTCAGGTTTTTATTGGTAGCCGCGATTACCCTTACATCCACCACAATCTCCTTCTCTCCCCCTACTCTAGTAATCTTGCTTTCCTGCAGCGCACGTAAAACTTTCGCTTGCGCGGAAAGGCTCATATCCCCAATCTCATCTAGGAAAAGTGTTCCGCCTGTCGCTGTTTCAAAGTTTCCTTTTTTCTGCTTAATGGCTGATGTAAATGCCCCTTTTTCGTGCCCAAACAATTCACTTTCAATCAATTCTGATGGAATGGCAGCGCAGTTTACTTCGATAAGGGCATTGTCCGAGCGCTGGCTCTTTTCGTGAATGGCTCGTGCTACTAATTCTTTTCCTGTTCCATTTGGGCCAGTAATAAGCACACGCGCATCGGTTGGAGCGACTTTCTCAATCATATCCAGCACCTTATTGATGCCGTCAGACTCTCCAATCATCTCATAACTCTTGCTGACCTTCTTGCGGAGTTTCTTAGTCTCGGCAACAATCTCGGTTCTGTCAAGAGCATTTCTCACAGACACTAACAAGCGGTTTAAATCGAGCGGTTTAGGAATGTAATCGTACGCACCATTCTTTAGTAGATCAACGGCCGTTTCAATATCACCATGACCAGAAATCATCACAACAGGTGTGTCGGGAGCTAGAAGCACTATGCGCTCTAGTACTTCTGTACCATCCATTTTGGGCATTTTGATGTCGCACAGAATGACGTCATACTTGCCGCCTTTCACTTTCACAACACCCGAAAGTCCATCTTCTGCTTCATCAACCTGAAACTTCTCGTACTCTAGTATTTCGCGAATTGCGTTGCGAATACTTCTCTCGTCATCAATTATCAGAATCTTAGCCATTTAGATAGGTATAAGGTTTTAGGCATAAGGTTTTAGCGAAAACCAATTACCATTTCAACAGATTTCGAATTTAGGGTTTCGTCTTTAGACTTTTGCTCAAATTCGGTTGTCAATCAACCGATGGAGAACCCCTTCTTTCAACGCATAACTAGAAAGCAATAACCTTTCCAAATCACAATGGTTCAGAACCCATTGAACCATGTGTGATGCCAAATGAATCGTGTCTACGCGCATTTCCACTAATCCCGGAATCGCCTTTCGACTATCGTAACCGTTTTCAATCAATCGGTTGTGTAGCGATTTCACTTCATCCAAATTAAACTCCTCTCGTCTAACCGAGCTGGCCAATTTTGACTGACCTTTTGCTATCCAAATCATCTCAATGAAACTATCGAAACTCCCTGAAGAACCGATCAGCGTTTTCACTCCAAACTCGCTGCACTTCTCAATTAATTCCCATAACTGTTCTTCAAACAGGTTATTCAAATTCTGAATATCCCCATCCGAAACAGGGTCATTCGTCTCTATCATTTGCATAACACGCGAAATACCAAGCTCATAGCTTTTCATCCAAAGCACGCCCGTTTTATCAGCAATAATAAACTCTGTACTTCCGCCACCAATGTCCATTATAACCATTGGCTTATCTCCGAAGGGAATAGCAAGATTAACACCTTCGTAGATTAGCGTTGCCTCCTCAAGTCCATCAATTATATTGATTTCTAAACCTAATTCTGATTTCACCTCAGCTACAAAATCGACTCCGTTAGATGTGCTTCTAACTCCAGAAGTTGCAAACGCCAGTGTTTTCTCACACTTGTGTTCTGCGATTATTTCGAGATATTCCTCCAACGCATCTTTCGCGCGTTGCATGGGTTTTGGGAGTAGCTTTCCAGCAATCATGGCTCCTTCACCAATATTGGTGGCAATCTTCGTATTAAACACAGCCTGATATTCGCCCGAAGGCAACACATCTACAATAAGAAGGTTGAACGTGTTCGTTCCGAGGTCGATGACGGCTACTCGCATATAAGCCTCTCCTGACCTCCCCAAAGGGGAGGAAATTCGTATAAAACAAATGAAGAAGCCCCTGAGTTCCATTCAAAGGCAATAAGCCCTCCATTTCTCCCTTCTGGGGAGATGCCCACCGGGTAAAGGGGCTTTAATGATACCGCAACCACTTCCATAATTCCTTATAGCTAACTTTCTTTCCGTACATCAGAATTCCCGTTCGGTAAATACGACCAGCCAACCACGTTGTGCCGATAAAACCAACGACCAAAAGGAACATTGACAAAGCCAACTCCCAAGCTGGTACTCCAAACGGAATCCGCACCATCATGATAATGGGGGATGTGAACGGAATCATGGAAAGCCAAAACGACATCGCGCTTTCCGGATTGTTAATGACCACTTGTGCCATCACAAATGAGAAGATGATTGGAGCGGTTATGGGTAGCATAAACTGCTGTGAATCTGCTTCATTATCAACTGCCGAACCGACCGCTGCAAACAGTGCACTATAAATCAAATATCCACCCAAGAAATAGAACAAAAAGCTCCCGACTATCAACGGGAAATTGACCATCTCAATACTCTCAAAAATCTTATCAATTGCCGCTTGATTCAATTCATCCGAAACTTCATTTTCTGCTTCTGCTGGCATTTGTATTTGACTAGAAGTCATTGCTTCCTCAATACTTACAGCTGTTTCCTTGCCGGCAAAATGCTGTTCAACCAACATCTTTCCTCCTGAAATAAGTGTACTTGACAAAACCATCCAAAGCAAGAACTGCGTAAGTCCGACCAAGGCAATTCCGAGAATCTTTCCCATCATCAGCTCAAATGGTTTGACAGACGAAATGATGACTTCAATAATTCGGCTTGTTTTTTCCTCAATTACACCGCGCATGACTTGAACGCCATAAAGGAAGATGAACATGTAGATGAGAATGCCGCTGAACATCCCTATAATCATGCTCAATTCGGTGTTGCTTTTGCTTTCCTCTCCTACTTCATCTAGCTTGGTTGTAACGAGCCTAATATTGGTCTTTGCCGCTTCAATAGTGGCTTGATCAATACCTGACTTCGCTAATTTGAACTTTTCAATATCGTTCTCGATGGTATTCTCGATGTATCGAATCACATTGATACTCGGCTGTTTATCATAGATTAGCTGAATTCCAGTTGTGGTTGACATAATCTTCTCGTGAATAAAAAGCACCGCGTCAAAGTTCTCGCTTTTCACCATCTGACTTTTGGCACTATCCAAACTCGTTCCAATCTGTGGAAAGTGAAAATGAATCTTGTCTGTATCGGTCATCCTTTCGTTAAAAAGGAAGCTGTCGTCAATGACTAGAATATTGGATTCTTCCTCATCATTCATCGCCATCCAAACAGGCACAATAAACAGAGCAGCCATCAGCACAGGGCCAAGAATGGTCATGACAATGAATGACTTTTTCCGAACGCGCGTAAGATATTCTCGCTGAATTATGAGACTAATCTTCTTCATGCCGATACCTTATCTTGGTTATACTTCTCTACCGCCTGAATGAAAATATCGTTCATGCTCGGAATTATCTCCTTAAAACCAGTCACTTCTACCGTTCGCATGATATTTCCAAGCAATTGGTTGGTCGTTGCGCCATTCACTAGGCGAACAGTTGCATCCATGTGGTCGCCTTCTGGTCCGTGTTCAATCAGTTCTCCGTAGGTTCCTAGAGAAGCACTCAATTGCATTACCGAACCATTGAAATCGATATTGTAGGTCTGTGTGCGGAATCGGCTTCTCACCTCTTTTACCTCACCTTCCAAGATTACTCTTGTGTTGTTGATGAGCGCAATGTGGTCGCATAATTCCTCTACTGAACCCATGTTGTGGGTAGAGAAAATGATGGTCGTTCCTTTCTTTTTCAATTCAAGAATTTCCGACTTAATAAGATTGGTGTTAATTGGGTCAAAACCACTAAACGGTTCATCTAGAATCAACAATTTAGGTTCGTGCAATACTGTTACAATGAACTGAACCTTTTGCGCCATTCCCTTAGAAAGCTCTTCCACCTTCTTGTTCCACCAGGCTTCAATCCCAAATTTCTCGAACCAATATTTCAGTTTTCGTAATGCGTCTTTCTTTGAAAGCCCCTTCAACTGGCACAAATACAACGCCTGCTCACCAACCTTCATTTTCTTGTACAATCCGCGCTCTTCGGGTAAATAACCTATCAAGCCAAGATGCTTTTCCTCCAAACGCTCGCCATTGAACCACAGTTTCCCCGTATCTGGCCCGGTAATTTGATTGATAATGCGAATGAAAGTTGTTTTTCCCGCACCATTTGGCCCCAAAAGACCGAAAATTGAACCTTCAGGAACGGAGATACTTATATCTTCAATGGCAACATGACCTGCATAGGCCTTGCTCACATTCTCAGCACGAAAAATTGGTTGGTTCAAATTTTAATGTTCTAAGTTCAACGCGTATTGCTAATTCTAATGAAAGTAATCTTTCATCTTATCGAAGAAGCTCTTTTCACCTTTTCCTGGATTAGGTTTGAAATTCTCCGAATCCTTCAGTTGCTCCAACGTTTTCTTCTCGTCTTTGCTCAGCTTCTTAGGAATCCAAACATTGGTATGCACCAAGATATCTCCTTTTCTACCGTAGTCTAAATCAGGAAGCCCTTTTCCGCGCAAGCGCAAAAGTTTAGCACTCTGTGTTCCAGGCTCGACTTTAATTCTCGCCTTTCCTTCGATGGTTGGCACTTCAACTGATGTTCCTAAGGCAGCGTCAATAAAGCTCACGTAGAGTTCGTAATGAAGGTCTGTGCCATCACGTTTTAGCAACTCGTGTTCTTCTTCTTCTACAAGAACAATCAAATCGCCAGGAATTCCGCCTTTCGCGGCAGCATTTCCTTTTCCACGCACAGAAAGTTGCATGTCGTTTCCAACTCCTGCCGGAATTTTCACTTCAACTACCTCTTCACCTTTCACGATGCCATCGCCATAGCACTTGGTGCATTTATGTGCGATAGTCTGACCTTGTCCACTACATGAAGGACAGGTGGATGAAGTCTGCATTTGACCTAAAGGCGTGTTCATCACACGACTAACTTGTCCACGGCCACCACATGTGTGGCAGGTATCCATTTTCCCATCTTCAGCACCGGATCCACTACAATTTTCGCAACCCACGTATTTATTAACCTTCAGCTTTTTGGTTACTCCATTAGCTACTTCTTCCAAATTCAATTTAACACGAATACGAAGATTAGACCCTTTGTTGACACGTGTTCTACGGCCTCCGCCACCGAAACCTCCGGCTCCACCAAAGCCACCTCCGCCTCCTCCGAAAATATCTCCGAATTGGCTGAAGATGTCATCCATATTCATACCACCTCCGCCTCCTCCGAAACCACCAGCACCACTCATGCCTGCATGACCGTATTGATCGAAACGCGCTTTTTTATCAGCGCTGCTCAGTACCTCATATGCTTCAGCAGCCTCCTTAAATTTATCCTCAGCAGAAGCATCGTCAGGATTCTTGTCCGGGTGAAACTTCACGGCCATCTTCCGGTAAGCCTTCTTTATCTCAGATTCATCAGCGCCTTTGCTAATTCCTAATACCTCGTAATAATCTCGTTTTGCCATTTTTAATTTTCTTACGCTCCTACGACAACTTTCGCAAACCGAATAACTTTATCATTAAGAAAGTATCCTTTCTCCAATTCATCCACAATCTTCCCTTTCATATCATCTGATAGGGCTGGAATCTGGGTAATCGCCTCATGAATCTCCGAATCAAACACTTCCCCTTTAGTCTCCATCGGCTTCAAGCCTCTGTTGCCTAATTCATTAACCAGTTTGTGATAAATGAGTTCAATTCCTTCTTTTACGCTTGGCACGTTATCAGCTGTTTCCATGTTGGTTCGAGCACGTTCAAAATCATCAACAATCGGCAACAGGAGTTTGAATACATCTTCGCCACCATTCTTGATAAGCTCAATGCGTTCTTTCGTGTTTCTCTTTCTGAAATTCTCAAAATCAGAATAGAGTCTCAGGTATTTATTATTCAGTTCGTTGTACTGATCCTGCAGTTCCTCCAACGGGTCTTTTTCCATTTCCGACTCTACTTGTTCGGTAGCTTGATTCTCAGAATTCTCTTCGGCAGCTTTTACATCTTCATTCTCCATCTCCACAGATTCCGCTTGTTTATTCTTGCTCATAGGTTCTAATTTGTTCAACCCCTCTTATCAAAAAATCTGCCTTGCCCCATCTTGGGACAAATTGGCAGACAAATGGCCATTTCGGGCGGCTGCAAAAGTAAAAAAGGCAGGGTATCACCCTGCCTTGCGCCATTTTATATGATACTAATATTTTTACGTACCAATCAACTTCTGTAATTCTGCGTGCAAATTAGCTCCTTTCAAATTCTTAGCAACTATAACTCCGTCTTTATCCAAAAGGAAATTCCCTGGAATAGAACGGACTCCATAAATAGCTGCGCCTTTGCTGCCCCATCCTCCAAGATCACTTACGTTAATCCAGTTTAGTTCATCTTGTTTAATAGCGTTCACCCAAGCATCCTGACTTTTATCTAAAGACACTCCGTAAATTTCTAACCCCTGAGACTTAAACTTGTTATAAGCCGCAACCACGTTTGGATTTTCATAACGACATGGCCTACACCAAGATGCCCAAAAGTCAATCAGAACAATTTTTCCTTTTAATGAAGAAAGGGAGATTTCTTTTCCTTCTGGGTTTTTAAATTTAAGCTCAGGAGCAATATCTCCGATGTTTAATCCAACTTTTTTATCCTGCACTTCCGTTTTATCGCTATCTCCTCCATCCGCAAAAACTGGTGCGGTAAAAAGAAATATTCCGATTGATACTATTAAGGCTATATTTTTCATTGTCTGTGTTTTGTACAAAACTATCGTTGTCCGTTCATAATTGAAGGTCTTTAGCAAGTTCAACAACCATACCAATCAAAGACGTTTAATGTCTGCTCCTATTGCATTCAAGCGTGTATCAATGTTCTGATAACCACGGTCAATCTGTTCAATATTGTGAATCAAGCTCTTACCATCCGCAGAAAGTGCTGCTATTAACAAAGAAACTCCAGCACGAATATCTGGACTGGTCATTTGAATGCCACGCAATTCAATCTGATGGTCCATGCCAATAACCGTGGCGCGGTGCGGATCGCAAAGAATAATCTTAGCACCCATATCAATCAGTTTATCTACAAAGAAAAGACGGCTTTCAAACATCTTCTGATGAATGAGTAAGCTTCCTTTAGCTTGCGCGGCAACCACCAAAATAATACTCAGCAAGTCAGGTGTAAATCCTGGCCATGGAGCATCTGAAATGCTAAGTATTGAACCATCGATAAAAGATTCTATTTCGTAATGTTCTTGCGATGGTATAAAGAGGTCATCTCCACGTAATTCCATTTGAATACCAAGCTTCTTGAAAATTGTTGGAATAATTCCAAGATTAGGATAACTGACATCTTTGATTGTAATCTCAGATTTAGTTATGGCTGCCAAACCAATGAACGAGCCAATCTCAATCATATCTGGCAAGCAACGGTGTTCCGTTCCGCTCAAATATTCAACTCCATCAATAATAAGCAGGTTTGAACCGATGCCCGAAATCTTTGCACCCATTCGGTTCAGCATTTTACAAAGCTGCTGTAGATATGGTTCGCAGGCTGCATTGTAAATAGTGGTCCGGCCCTTAGCAAGAACGGCAGCCATTACAATATTGGCTGTTCCAGTTACAGATGCTTCATCCAGCAACATGTAGCAACCTTCAAGATTACCAGCTTCCACTTTATAGAATTGCTCTTCAGCTATATACTCAAACTTGGCACCAAGCTTTTGAAATCCAATAAAGTGCGTGTCCAGTCTTCTCCGGCCAATTTTATCACCCCCGGGCTGAGGAATGTAT
>JBLIGB010000069.1:0-8194 GCA_047636795.1 Bacteroidia bacterium
CCAGAAACATACAAATCACCATTTCCAGTTTGAATAGCTCTTGCCGCGTTAATGGTAGAAGCCATTCCGGATGCACAAAGTCGATTCACAGTTTCGCCACCAACCGACCAAGGAAGTCCAGCCAACAGCAAAGCCATTCTAGCTACGTTTCTGTTGTCTTCTCCAGCCTGGTTGGCACATCCAAAAATCAAATCTTCAATAGCTGATGGGTCTAAATTTGGATTTCGTTTCATCAATTCTCGAATTGGAATTGCAGCCAAATCATCTGTTCGAACAGGGGCTAATGTTCCTCCGAAATTGCCAATTGGCGTTCTAATTGCGTCAACTATAAATGCATCTTTCAAACTTCCCATTCTTTTCCGGTTCTATATACTGTCCCTTTGAATAGTGCAACAATCTCGTTGTTCTGATTAGCGATGTCAATTTGATAAATACCAATTCTGGTAGTCAGACTAATCTCTTTGGTTGTTGCTGTAAGTATGTCTCCTTCTACTACCATTTTAGTATGAGAAATTGATGTTTCTATGCTCATACTTTGAATACCATGAGTGTTGGCCGCAAATGCCAAAGCCGAATCTGCCAAACTGTAAGTAATACCGCCATGTGCAACTGCAAAACCGTTGAGCATCTCCTGCCGCACAGTCATTTGCAGAACGCAGTATCCAGCAGACTCTTCCATACGTTCAATTCCAAGCCATTTCGAAAACGGGTCGTTATTGAACATCTGGTCAATAATCTGCGATGACCGAATTTCAGAAGACATTCTCCGCTGCCTACTGGTTACCGAGAATTAATGGCAGTCCATCGCTATTACCTATTACAACAACCTTTGCATTTGGAGATTTAGCCAACTCTACCGTAGCTGCTATTCCTTTCTCTTTCAGAATATTTGACGATAACGAAGCATTCAGAATTCTGTTTGCCGCTGCTTTACCTTCTGCCTCAATACGAATACGCTCAGCTTCTTTAAGCTCGCGCTGAAGACGGAACTCATACTCCAAAGATTCTTGTTCTTGTTTCAGTTTATTTTCAATTGCCGTCTTAATAGTTGGCGGCAATGTGATGTCTCTAACCAAAACCTCGTTCAATTGGACATACTGTGGGTCTAGAATTGTCTTGGTTTCTTCATAAATTTCTTTTTGAATAGCGTCTCGTTTGCTAGAATAGATCTGCTCTGGAGTGTAGCGCCCAACCACCGATCTGGTGGCAGACCGAACCGCTGGCTTCACCAATCGATTCAAATAATCCTGTCCTTTTTCCTGGTGCAATTTAGGTAATTGTGATTGCTGGGGATGATACCAAGCACTTAAATCAACGGTAATCTCCAATCCATTGGCTGACAGAACAGACATCTGTTCTAACAATTCATTCTGACGCACCTCATACCGAATCATCTTATTCCAAGGCGCAATTACATGAAACCCCTCTCCGTAGGTTTGCTCGGTATCTACACCACCTCCAAAGGTTTTAAATAGTACACCCGCTTCTCCAGCGTTAATTGTGATTGACATTTTAAATATGCCGATTAGCAGGACGACTATCACCCCACCAACAATAAGTGCTGTTCGTGATGCTTGCACTGCCTTTTCATTAAGATTGTTATTAGCCATTGTGTGTTTTTATTATGAGTAAAAAATTTCGTTTTGAGCTACCATTCTTCTAAGTAGTACGCATGCTCGATATCTATCTTCTCGGTAATCATCATAAAGTGAATCAATCTGATGAAGGACGCTTTCCAACCCTCTTTGATCTCCCCAAGCCAACAAGCCTTCTGGGTAATTCACTCCTTTAGTCATTGCCAAATCAAGATCTTCTTTCGTAGCGATGTTGTAATGTAACGCATCTACGGCTGAATTGATCAGTAAACACACAACTCTATTCACAATTAATTCTCCTAACGCCTTGCTTTTATTCGGTTCTGGCTTTTCAGCACCTTCAGAATAGTCGTAATAACCTCTACCCGATTTACGTCCTAGTAAACCGCCTTCCACCAATCGTTGCTGAATAACTGACGGACGATATCTGCCATCATAGAAGAAGGACTCGAAAGCTTTTGATGTAACTGCAAAGTTGATATCGTTTCCAATCAAATCCATCAATTCAAAAGGTCCCATTCTAAAGCCACCAATTTCTTTCAACGCCCAATCAATCGTGGCTTCGTCAGCAATTCCTTCTTCAAGAATTCTGATTGATTCTCCGTAAAACGGCCTAGCAACACGGTTTACAATAAAACCTGGTGTGTCTTTAGCTATAACTGGAACTTTGCCCCACGTCTTCATCAACTCAAGCATTTCACCAGCCAATCCTTCTCGTGTAAGCATGCTCGGAATAACCTCCACCAATGCCATTAACGGTGCTGGATTGAAGAAATGGATTCCAATTACTCGACTCGGGTCTTTCAGTTTTCCGCCAATGGCAACAATTGGAAGTGTAGACGTATTTGAAGCCAAAATCGCGTCCTCACCACAAATTATTTCCAACTCCTGAAACAAGCCTTGCTTAATCTCAAGATCTTCGATAATTGCTTCAATCACCAAACCGCACCGTTTCAAGTCATCAAGACTTCTTGTGTAAGTGATTCGCTTGGCGCAAGCTTTTGCCTCTTCCAATGTCATTCTTTCTTTCTCAACCAATCGATTGAAAATTTTCTGATGTCCTTTTGCTGCTCTTTCTAAAGCATCTGGGTTACTATCATTCAAGAAAACTTGACAACCGGCTTGTGATGCAACCTGAGCAATCCCAGACCCCATGCTTCCACCGCCAATAACTCCAACGATTAATTCGCTCATTCTCCTTTGAATACAGGTTTACGTTTCTCCAAAAAGGCATTAATGCCTTCTGCGTTATCAGCTGTTCTACCCGCTATTCCTTGTAAGTCACGTTCTACTTCCAACTGTTCGTTCAATGTATTACTAAGCGAATAATTCAAGGCTTTCTTGGTGAGACCAATTCCACGAGTTGGCATTTTTGCCATACGATTTGCCAACGCCATTGCTCCTTCCAGCAATTCGCCATCGGGGAAAATCTTGTACACAAGACCAAGGTCCTTCGCTTCTTCGGCAGTCATTTTCTCTCCCAACATCATCATAACCGATGCTCGGTGCAAACCGACTAACCTTGGCAGGAAATACGTTCCACCCGTATCTGGTATCAATCCAATATTGACGAAAGACTGAATAAACTTGGCACTTTCAGCAGCTACCACAATATCGCAGCAATAGGCCAAATTAGATCCTGCTCCAGCGGCTACGCCATTCACAGCAGCAATTACTGGCTTCTCCATTGCGCGTATCTTTCTCACAATTGGATTGAACTTGTTCTCAACATGCTCTTCAATATCTGCTATTCCTGAAATGGCTTCTTCCAAATCTTGGCCAGCACAAAAACCACGTCCTGAGCCTGTAATAAGTACACAGCGTACCTCCACGTTGTCTAAACAATAGTCTAACACAGTTTGGAAATTCGCTCCCATGGAATTGTCGAAACTGTTCAATTTATCGGGACGGTTGAGTGTGATAAGCGCTACACCATTTTCAACCGAAAAACCTAAATCATCAAATGTCATACGTAAAAATTTTATGGTGGCGAAGGTAGATGAAGGAAGACGAAGTTCACTGAGCAACAGGAAACTGTATGAAGCTGTTAATCAGATAACTCAAATACACTTAAAGTAATCGAACGGCTCTTTGCAGTCCTTGCATTGATACAATCCTTTACAAGGTGTTGAACCAAACTGACTCAACATTTTTGTTTCACGACTCTTGCAATTTGGGCAAGTGACTTCCTTCGGATGTCCAAGGAGTGCGCTTTTGTCTGAAGTGGTTTGCTCTGGCGGTGCAATACCGTAATCCTGAAGCGCTTTCCGACCTTTCTCAGTAATCCAATCTGTAGTCCAAGCTGGAGATAGAACAGTTTCTATTTTAAAGGACTTAATGCCTGCCAACTTTAATCGCACAGAAATATCCTCTTCCATTACCTGCATTGCAGGGCAACCGGAATAGGTTGGAGTAATGATGATTTTCGGATTCTCGCCATCTGTAAAATCTACGGAACGGATAACGCCTAAATCAACCAAGCTGATTACAGGAATCTCGGGATCCTTGACCTCATCAAGTAGTTTCCAAAGATTTTGTTCATCCATGATAAATGCGGTTTACCATTCTGCACCTGGATAGGCGCGCTGCATGTACTGCAATTCGGACAGAATGTGACCCATGTGCTCGGTGTGTATTCCTGACTTGCTTCCACTGTGCATCCAGTCATCATTTGGTGTTTGCAGTGTAGCTTCACTCAGAACCGCTTCTACACTTTTTCTCCATTCAGTACGAATTGCATCTAAGTCTGGGCCAATTCCAGCAGCTATAGCCACTTTATCCAATTCATTCTGAACAAATAAATCTCCCGTATAAGACCATATATCCTTAAACGATTCCTGAATCTTACTATGACTTTCCTCGGTTCCATCACCCAAACGAATTGTCCACTCTATACTTCTTCTTAAGTGATATCTAATTTCTTTGATGGCCTTAGCTGAAATGGCGGCAAGTGTTTCGTCTGAGGATTTAACCAATTCTGAGAAAACGAGATAATTGAATTGGTCGAATAGAAACTGGCGCGCAATTGTATCTCCATAATGTCCATTCGGAAGTTCACAAATCAATGCGTTTGTATACTTCCGTTCTTCACGTAAAAAAGCCAAATCATCTTCACTCCGTCCTTTTCCCTCCACTTCTCCAGCATAGGTGTAAAGTGAGCGGGAATGACCAAGAAGGTCCAGCGCAGTATTAATAATTGCGATGTCTTCTTCTAGCTCGGGCCCATGACCGCACCATTGACTTAGTTTATGACCAAGAATGGCCGAATTATCGGCAATACGAATTAAATAATTGAATAAAGCTTCTTTCTGTTCCATATTACATGTGACCTACTTCGTCCGGAATATCATAAAAGGTTGGATGTCGATAGACTTTATCTTCATTCGGATCGAACATCGAGTCTGAATCTGTTTCGAGCGTAGAATGAATATGCTTACTCTCCACCACCCAAATGCTAACGCCTTCGGCTCTTCGAGTATAGACATCTCGTGCATTGCTAATAGCCATTTCCTCATCTGGCGCGTGCAAACTACCTGCGTGCTTATGACTCAATCCGGCTTTACTTCTCACAAAAACCTCCCAAAGAGGCCATTCTTTTCGTTCCATTATGCTGCGTCTTTATTTCGTCTTTCTGCTTTCTTATTAGCGTATGCCGTAGCTGCTTCTCTCACCCAAATGCCATTATCATATGCTGCTTGTCTAGCAGCCAATCTCTCCTTGTTGCAAGGGCCATTACCCTTTATCACATTATTAAACTCTGTCCAATCAATATCGCCCCAATCGTATTGTCCTTTTTCTTCATTCCATTTCAAATCTGGATCAGGAATAGTTAAGCCAAGAAACTCAGCTTGCGGAACCGTTTGATCGATAAACTTCTGACGCAATTCGTCATTGCCCATGCGCTTGATTTTCCATGCCATGCTTTGAGCAGAATGCGGAGAATCCTTATCGGAAGGTCCGAACATCATTAAACTAGGCCACCAAAAGCGGTTTAATGCATCTTGAGCCATTGCCTTTTGCTCCTCCTTTCCACGGCAAAGCGTGAGTAGAATTTCGTAGCCTTGACGCTGATGGAAGCTCTCTTCCTTACAGATACGAATCATAGCACGAGAATACGGTCCATAACTCGTTTTCTGAAGCATTATTTGATTGACAATGGCCGCTCCATCAACCAACCAACCAACAGCACCAATATCAGCCCAAGTAAGTGCTGGATAATTGAAAATACTACTGTATTTAGCTTTTCCTTCAAGTAAATCTAGAACGATTCTTTCCCGAGTTCTTCCTAGCGTTTCGGCTGCACTGTATAAGTATAAACCATGCCCAGCTTCATCCTGTATTTTTGCTAATAGAGCCACTTTTCTCCGAAGGCTTGGAGCCCGTGTTATCCAGTTTCCTTCTGGTAACATGCCAACAATTTCGGAGTGTGCATGCTGCGCCATTTGCCGAAGAACATTTTTTCGGTAATCATCTGGCATCCAATCTTTCGGTTCAATCTTGACCTCGTTTTCGATTTTCTTATCGAAGATGGCCTGCAAATCTTTTTCTGTCATGGGAATAGTCTGAGATACAAGTTTACGTATTAACACACTTAAACACCTTGATGTTCGTCAGTTATGATTAAGACTGTCTTTGAATTTCTTATAGACCGCTCAATAATTCATAAATCAGCATAAATCCGGTACTTATTTTGGTTTTTCATTAAAATGAAACAAAATTGGTACCGAGAAGTATGTCTTTATCAGCGTAAGTGCGATTATCTCTTCCAAGGACATCATTAAATGATATTTGTTGAAGGTCCTATGAAATCCATTATCTCTCTGTTTGACTAGAAATGAGGGGATATTCAAGCAAGTCTCCCTGTCTTCTTTTTGTTTCCGTACCGAGTATGACGAATTTATCACCGCTATACACTCCTTTCTATATACTTGATAATGGTGCCAGCAATATTTTTTCCTGTTGCCGCTTCAATTCCTTCCAATCCTGGAGATGAATTCACTTCCATAATCATAGGTCCCGAATTAGATTGTAATAAATCTACACCTGCAATTCCAAGTCCTAAGACTTTGGCTGCTTTTAACGCGGCCGCTTCTTCATCCTCAGAAAGTTCGATGATTGTAGCCGTTCCTCCTCTATGCAGGTTTGAACGAAATTCACCTTCTTTTCCCTGTCTTTTCATAGCGCCCACAACAACTCCATCAACAATAAAAACCCTAACGTCTGCACCACCTGCTTCTTTAACAAATTGCTGTACAATTACTCTTGCTTGCAGGCCATTAAATGCTTCCATTACAGATTCTGCTGCTTGGTCTGTTTCTGCTAGCACAACACCTACACCTTGGGTTCCTTCCAAAAGTTTTATCACAACTGGCGCACCTCCAACTTGTTGGAGAACATTAGAAACATCCTTTGAATAGTTGGTGAAAGCAGTTTTAGGCATCCCTAATCCAGCACGGGAAAGAATCTGCAAGCTTCTTAGTTTATCCCTTGACCTTCCAAGTGCTACTGATTCTACCGCTGTAAAAACCTTCATCATTTCAAACTGGCGTAATACGGATGTACCGTAAAACGTAATAGACGCTCCAATTCGAGGTATTACTGCATCAACACCAGTAATTTCCTTTCCCTTGTACATAATATGCGGGCGTTTTTTTTCAATGATGATATCGCATTTAGAATGGTCAACAACAAGCATTTCATGCCCACGCTTTGTTCCAACTTCCACAAGGCGTTTCGTTGAGTATAAGTTTGGATTTCTTGAGAGGACTACAATTTTCATTTTACTTCTATTGGACTATTTCAATATTTTCAGTTCGAATGATACGTCTTTTATTGATGTATCAACCATAAATTTCTTTTTCAAAAACCTTCTTCCCAACAAGATTGGGAACTTCATATTACTTCTTTCACTCAAAGACAATTCAATAGCGTAAATTCTACCAAACAGTACAATTTTTGTCTTAATCACATACCGCTGTTGACTGTTTCCAAAAGAACTTTTTACATTTTTCTGTTTGAAATTCTTCGTTTTAAAGACTTTGTCTTTATAAAACGGATGGGAAGGGTCTAGTAATTCAAACTCTATGTGCAGTATACCATCAATATCAACTTCTTTAATATGATGGCAATGAATGGACGAAGTGTAAGCTCCCGTATCTATCTTGATATGCAGGCCTTCCAATTCTAATTCAGGGAAATCTGCTCTATCGGTTCTTCCGATTATTTTCATTCAGTTCTAATTACGAGACTACGCAAATGAGCATGCTAGTTACGCACAAAATAATCCAATAAATGGATAAATAGTATTGCCATGTTATTTTATTGTCTGAGTTCCAAACTTATGTGAGGACAGCTAGCAGCTTTTATCTGCATGCCAATACATTCGAACCTAAAAGAGAACCAGTACCTTAGATATTACGTAGTTCTTGGTTAAGGAAAGGCCTTCAATTGTCGCTAATCGCTATCGATAAATGTAAGAGGTTTACAGTTTTAGAACCCGTTTTAATGATATTCAAAAAAACGAAGTGAGTGAAGAAGCTTGATGGGAAGCAAACGAACCGGACAAACTAAGGTTTACTCAGGTAATCCAATGCTATGTA
>JBLIGB010000070.1:0-8072 GCA_047636795.1 Bacteroidia bacterium
TGAGCACCTACTTCTTCAATCAGCTCCGGTTCCAGTAACCTTCCGCCCCAATCGGGATGTTCCATCAGATTGCAGAACTTCTGCCAGAATTTGGGTTCGAGGGCACCTAAAGCCACATGCCTTCCGTCTGCACATTTGTAAACATTGTAGGAAGCCAATCTGCCCGACAGATAACCGTTGCTTGTTCCAGTTTCTAATTCTTCTGCAATTCGCATGGTTTGCAAAACAGAAACGTTGTGCGTCATGGAAACATCCACATGTTGTCCCTCACCAGTTCGTTCGCGGTGAAGTAAAGCTGAAGTTGTCGCATTTAGCGCCATCATACTTCCGCCAGCAATATCGGCTAACTGAGCTGCTGATACGATTGGGTTTCCATTCGAATCTTGCTGTGCATCCAACATTCCTGAATAACTCAGGTAGTTAATATCATGTCCAGGTTTTTGGGCCATTTCTCCTGCTTGTCCGTAACCAGTAATGGAAACAAGGATGATTTTTGGATTTCGCTTTTTGAGTGTTTCATAACCCAAGCCGAACACTTCCATCACGCCTGGGCGGAATTGCTCAATGACTACATCTGCGGTTTCAATTAGCTTCAGAATGGTTTCTTTTCCTTCTTCCGAACGGTAATCAATCGACAGGCTTTTCTTGCCGGCATTCAAGGTGCTATAAAACACCGAAACGCCATCTTTCATGGGTGGATAAAAGCGCACGGGGTCGGGCGAACTTGGACTTTCTACTTTGATAACCTCCGCACCTTGCTGTGCCATCCAAAGTGTTGCCAAAGGACCAGGAAGCAACTTGGTGAAATCGAGAATTCGGTAGCCTTGGAGTGGTTGATTCATGCGCTGAAATTAGGGTTTGCGCTGCAGTGTTGCGTTAGGGATGGTAGCGGCATCCTTTTTTTTCTGCGTTCATTGAGCGCAGTCGAAATGAGGCAGGAAAAAAGATACAGCGGACAGCCTGGCGCCAACACGCCCCGAAACGGGGTGGCGCAACGCCCAAATAATTAAGCGAATGGCGTTGTTGTTGACAAAGGCGTATACCTTTGCTACACGTAATAGCACATGAGAATTATTATTGCCGGAGCTGGAGACGTGGGGTTTCACCTCGCTAAATTGCTCACACAGGAGAATCAGGATATCGTCTTAATAGACACAGATGGTGAAAAGCTGAAATATGCTTCGGAGCACTTAGATATTGCGACAATAAAGGGAAATTCGATTTCTTACACCACGCTGGATGAAGCGAATATTTCAAAGGCTAGATTGGTTATTGCTGCCACTAATTCTGAAGAGACTAATATTTCTACGTGTATCATTGCTAAACACCTCGGTGCCAAGCGTACAATTGCTCGTGTTAGAAATACGGAGTTTCTTTTAAAAAGGGAGAAACTTGACCTTGAACAGCTTGGTATAGATGAAATTATTAGCACCGAAACTTTAGCTGCTCGCGAGATTAAGCGGCTCTTGAAAAATGCTGCTTTTACAGATTCATTTGAATTTGACGGTGGCCTACTCAATTTAGTTGGAATTGCTATTGAAGCAGCAAGTCCGTTGGCAGGCAAGATGGTTTCAGAAGCGGCTTATCTCAATCCAGAAAATAACTTTCTTACTGCTGCCATTCTTAGAAATAATGAGACCATTATCCCTCGTGGAGATGTAACGTTCCAAATTGGCGACCACGTGTACTTTATCGCGCAGAAAAGTGCGATGGACGACATTTTAGAGCTTTCTGGAAAAGAGCATAAAAGAATCAAAAATATTATGATTCTTGGTGGAAATGAGGTTGGAATGCACACGGCTAAAAAGCTCAGTTTGAAGTTCAACGTTAAATTGATTGAATCAGATAAAGAGCGGTGTTTTGAATTGGCAGATGAGCTAAGAGGGACTTTGGTTATTCATGGGAATGGTAGCGATGTGGAGCTTCTGGAAGAGGAAGGAATCGGTCAAATGGATGCGTTTATTGCGGTGACTGATAACTCGGAAACCAACATCATTTCATGTTTAGTTGCTAAAAATCACAAGGTTCAGAAGACGATTGCACTGGTAGAAAACATGGACTACATCCACCTTTCTCAGAATATAGGTGTAGACACCATGATTAACAAGAAGCTGATTGCGGCAAACTTCATTTTCCGACATATCAGGAAGGGTGAGGTGCTTTCACTAACCAGCTTACACGGTGTTGATGCGGAAGTTGTGGAGTTTGAAGTGAGTGAAAAATCGTCCGTTGTTGGAAAGGTGCTCAGAGGAATTAATTTTCCAAAATCAGCCATAGTGGGAGGGGTTATAAGAAAAGGTAAGAGCTATACCCCAAATGGTGATTTCGTTTTTGAACCATTAGATCATGTTGTGGTGGTATCCCGACCCGAATGCATCCATAAAGTGGAAAGCTATTTTTAAATGACCATTAATTACAGAGTTGTACTGAATGTACTCGGATTGCTTCTGCTTTTCAACGGTATGTTTATGCTGCTATGTATTCCGGCTTCGGTTTATTACAACCTAGACGATGTGGTACCGATGGCGTTTTCTGCCACTGCAACATCGGGTTTAGGAATGATGATTTGGGTGCTTACCCGATCTTCCGAAAAGCCGAACATTCGTAAGAAGGAAGGCTTTCTGATTGTAACATTTGGATGGCTGGTCATGTCTTTTTCCGGAGCATTGCCATACGTAATGAGTGGTAGCGTTCTAAACTTTACAGATGCGTTTTTTGAAACGCTGTCTGGCTATACAACAACTGGTGCATCGGTAATTACAGACCTTACTGTTATTCCTAAAGACATTCTTCTTTGGCGTAGCATGACCCAATGGATTGGTGGCATGGGAATCATCGTATTAGCTGTGGCAATTCTACCTATACTTGGTATTGGAGGCATGCAGTTATTCGTAGCAGAATCTCCTGGTTTGAAAGCGGATAAACTGGCACCAAAAATCCGAGATACGGCTAAGCGCCTTTGGTTGATTTATGTTGGTCTTACTGTTGCTGAGTTTTTCCTCCTCAAATTAGCCGGAATGAGTTGGTTTAACGCACTCAATCATGCGCTAACCACAATGTCAACGGGTGGTTTTTCCACGTTTAATTCAAGTGCAGCCGAGTTTTCTCCAGCCATCCAGTACATCATCACATTCTTTATGTTTATGGCTGGTACGAGCTTCACGCTGACCTATTTTGGGCTCGTTGGTAACTTCAAAAAGGTGCTCCAAAATGAAGAGTTCAGATATTATACTGGAATTATAATTTTTCTGACTGTTGGCGTCTCAATAGTGGTTGCAAGTGTTGATGATGTCGGATTTGAGAAAGCTTTTAGAGATTCCCTTTTTCAAATCGTATCGCTTATCACATCTACAGGATTTGTATCAGCAGACTACACCAGTTGGACACCATTCATCACCATGGTGTTTTTCATTTTGTTATTTTTTGGAGGGTCAGCTGGTTCAACGGCTGGTGGAGTCAAAATTGTCCGTCACATTATTTTGGTAAAAAACAGCTTTCTCGAACTCAAACGTCAACTGCACCCTTCAGCCATTATTCCAGTAAGGTTGAACGGAAGGGCTGTAGACCCATCAATTACTTATAATGTGGTTGCATTTATCATGATGTACATCATCATATTCGCAATTGGCTCCATCATTATCACCATGTTTAATATAGACCTGATGACCGCCATGGGAGCAGTTGCAACCTCTCTTGGAAACGTTGGGCCGGGAATCGGAAACGTTGGGCCAACAGATAATTTTGCGTGGCTTCCTTCGGGAGCCAAATGGTTCTTGGCTATTATCATGCTTATTGGTCGGTTAGAGCTCTTCACGGTTCTAATCTTGTTTACGCCTTATTTTTGGCGTCAGCATTAGGTTCGAATAAAATTCACTTCCAACCTAGACAAAGATGACAATTCGGACATATACCACTGGTATTTCGCTGTTCCGAATGAGATTGCGAAATCCTTTGTTCAAGGAACCGACAGGAGAGTGGTTACTAACGTGAATGACAAGGTAAAATACCATTGCGCCATTCATACAGATGGTTCTGGTGGTTATCGCATTATGCTGAATAAAGAACGCTGTAAGAAGCTTGGGCTAACTCGTGGCGAAACCATTCATGTTGAGTTGGAAAAAGACCGTTCCGAATATGGAGTCCCAATTGGTGAACAACTACGCGAGGTGCTTGACCAAAACCCAGAAGCCGACAAGGTTTTTCATGGGTTTACGAAAGGGAAACAGCGTACGCTAATCTACTGGGCAAACAACGTAAAAAGTTCAGATATCAGAATAAGGCGCGCGTTGGTAATGACGGACCATCTAGTTAATTAGCAAGGAAATGTTGATTCCAAACTTCTGAATGTGGAAATGAAAGCTGCTAATCAGGCTGCCAAACGACTCTGAGCCTTACTTTTAAAGCATGGCATTCAACCCGTTCAGAAAAATAAGCCACAAGCTCATACAGCGCATTTTAAGCGATGACCCGAATGCGTTCCGTCATAGGCTTTCACCCAAGCATCTAAAACTGATTGTTGAAGAAGTCATTTTTGGAGTTGAAACACGCTGGGGAAAAGGGTTTGATATAGTTCTTCTTTGGGCGATTGTTGCCAGTTTGGTAGCTATTATGCTGGAGAGTATTCCAGCCTTTCGAGTACAGCATGTAGACATTCTTCACACGATAGAGTGGGTGTTCACCATCTTCTTCACCCTCGAATACCTGCTTCGGTTATGGGTTTCGCCAAGAGCCAAAGACTATGCCTTCAGTTTTTTGGGAGTTGTGGACTTACTAGCCATCATTCCAACTTATTTAAGTTTAATAGTGGTAGGCTCGCAGTTTCTACTGGTAATACGCGCCATTCGATTGTTACGCGTGTTCCGAATTCTAAAACTTGTACGGTATCTCACGGGCGCTCAAATGCTCATTACGGCTATTAAAGCGAGCAAGGAGAAAGTGTTCGTCTTTCTTACAGCAGTGATAACGATGGCGGTCATTCTTGGTACACTCATGTATATGGTAGAAGGTGGAGAGAACGGCTTTGACAGCATTCCACGAAGCATCTATTGGGCTATTGTTACGCTTACAACGGTTGGATATGGCGACATCGCACCTGGAACCGTTTTAGGGCAGTTTGTAGCTTCTTTCATCATGATTCTTGGTTACAGCATTATTGCTGTTCCAACAGGAATTGTGAGTGTTGAAGTTGCTAAAGCAAGTAGAGATCAGACAACAGTAAAATGTACTCGTTGCGGTGAAACGGAACATTTTCCGGAAGCAAGATTCTGTCAGAAATGTGGAGAGAAATTCGTTGCTGAGGCATGATAAAACGCACGTTTTTAATTCTTCTTTTTTTCATTTCCCTTTTCGCGCAAGCGCAAAAATCCGAGCCTCTTTTTATTGGTGATAAAGCACCGAATATTCTGGAGACTGACCAATTTGACAAACGTATTTCATTGAATGATCAGTTGCAGAATGGGCCTGTTGTACTTGTCTTCTATCGTGGACAATGGTGTCCGCATTGCAATCGGCATATGAGCAATATTCAAGACTCGTTGCAGATGATTTTAGATGCCGGAGCTTCGGTTATTGCCATCACACCAGAGAAAGGTGAGAAGATTGAAAAGACGATGGAAAAAAGTGGTGCTTCGTTCAGCATTGTTTATGATGAAAACCATCGCATTATGGACAAGTATCACGTTACTTTCAAACTCAGTGGTTGGAAACGTTTTATCTACGGAATTGCTGGAATAAACATCAATAAGGCAAGCGGAAATAAGGACAGCGCATTGCCTGTTCCGGCTACCTATATCATTACCCAAAAGGGAACGGTTTACAGTTCTCATTTCAACGAAAACTACTCCGACCGCATGCCCGTTAAGGACATGCTGGAGGTGCTGCAGGAGTTGGACTGAAAGATTCTTACGGAACGATTACCGAACAAATTTCTGGAGTATGCGTAGCCTACGATTCGTTTAGCACAGAGTCATTAACTTGCTTCAAGCGTTTTGTACCGTATAATAGCCGTCATATCATTTTTTGTCCTGTTTGGAGCAGGAAATGCAGCCGCGCAGATTGCTTGTCCTGCTATGGGGTTTACACAGGTAAACGTGAATAAAACGAACAAACTGAGTGGTTTCGGTTCTGCTGTGCGCCACGGACGAAAGAAGGCAAGAATGGGCGATTTCTTTACTTCCAAAAAGCGCGGAGGTTCGGGCTTTTCTAGTAAAGACCCGTTTTCGTTCAAGACCAAAAAATCAGGGGGGCGAAAGGAATATTCTGAATTCAGCTCGAAGTCGGGTAAGAGGAAGTTGTTTCGAGATTATGACGAATTCGCAAGTAGGCGAAGAGGTGGCGGAAGCTTTTTGGATAAGGACGAATTTGCTTCGCGAAGCAAGAAAAAAGGACGTTTTAGAAGCCACGATGAGTTTGCAACCCGTACCAAACGAAGCAGACAGTTCCGAGATTTTGATGAGTTTGCATATAGCCGCAAAACGAGACGCGTAAATATTGATTCGCAGTTTGCTGTGCGCTCCACCGCTAAGTGGTTTAATAGTAGTCAAAAGCAGAGGAGCGAGTTTAAGTCGAAGAAAAAACGGAATAAAAAAGCGCGTAGTGAATACACACCATTTGCTAGTACCACATCACCGTTTGCGGGAGAAAAAAAGCACCGAGCTCCACAGGTTGGACTTTGGGGAGGAAGCGTTGGTAACCGTTCTGGAAAAGACAAACGTGCGATGACCGCATTACCCGAACCAGAGAAGAAAAAAGACGACTAGTTCAATCCTTCTTTTTACGGAATGGAGCTTTGTTTTTTGAGAATTTCGGCTTGTCCGCCTTTGGTTTTTCTGTAGGGGCTTCTTTTTTTTCCTTTCCTGCAATCACCTTCAACATAGAAACTTCTTTGTCTTTCAGGAACCGCCATTTACCGCGTGGCAAATCCTTTTTGGTGAGGTTAGCGTAAAGCACACGGTCCATCTTCGGAACCTCATAACCAAAGTGCTCAAACATGCCTTTTACAAAGGTGTTTTTACCAGAATGAAACTGCGCTCCAACCTGAGTGCCGTCTACCGCGTCTTGCACATAATTGACCACATCAGGTTTCACAGCGCTTCCTTCAACCGTAATACCAGCCATCAGTGTTTCGATGTCGGATTCTTCCATCGGTTTATCTAGATAAACATGGTAAATCTGCTTAATCTTAGCTGCAGAATCGGTAAGTCGCTTAGCCATTTCGCCATCATTCGTAAAAAGCAATAACCCCATTGTGTCGCGCTCCAATCTTCCTACAGGATAAATCCGCTCTTTGCACGCCTTTTTCACGAGGTCCATCACCGTTTTTCGGCCTTTTTCGTCCGTTACGTTTGAAATGAATCCTTTGGGTTTGTTCAACAAAACATATCGAATTTCCTCGCCTTGCAACACTTTTCCTTGGTGCTCAACCTTGTCATCAAGTTGAACTCTTAGGCCCATTTCTCTAACAATCTTACCGTTTACCTTAATCTGTCCGGTAGCAATGAGTTCATCAGCCTGACGTCTAGAACAAACGCCTGCCTTTGCGACATATTGATTTAGTCTTTGAAGTGGATTGGACTTTTCACCCTCTACAGGTCGTTTTTTGCCCTTTCCATAACTGACTCGCTTTTCAGGTTTTTCCTCATCCGGTTTGGCTGGAGCGGTTTTCTTCTTTCTGAATTCTTCAAATGGTCGTTTACCGCTGTCGGATCCAGTTTTTGAATCTCGCTTCTTTCTGCCGAACGGCTTTTTCCCTTGGTCTCTCATTGCGCGTCAAAGATAGTTGGCTAAAAGCGCTACGCTAGCGGAAAGAACGCATCTTCCATATGGTCAAGGTTGGTTTTGGTTCCGAACGTTACTATGGAGATAATATCGAAGCGTGCTTCCAAGTCAATTTCGAACTTTTCGAGATAAGCATTTGCAGCCTCTATAGTTCGTTTCTGCTTTCCTTTTGAAACCGACTTACTTGGGTTCCCGAATGTATCGGTTGAGCGAGTTTTCACTTCCACAAACACCATTGTATCACCAATTCTAGCCACAATGTCAAGTTCGTTTTTCCCGAACCGCCAGTTTTCTGC
>JBLIGB010000071.1:0-8070 GCA_047636795.1 Bacteroidia bacterium
CCTCTTATTAGTCGAACTATTTGGCTCACAAGAAATTCTAAAATCAATCGACTATCAAGTAGAGGGTCAAATTGAAACCGAGGGTTTCTTAGTTGAACAGCCCTTTCTATGAATGCTTTTATCATGACGCGGTTCTTTGTTGAGTTGCACTTATAATCTGAGCCACCGTTGAATCTACATTCACGTTTTCGATACTGATGTATTTGGCTGTGTTTCGATGTTGGGAACCCAATCCCATAAAAAGGCTCAGGTAGCTATTTGTGAGTTCGATAATCACTTCTTTACTCAATTCCTGTTTTCTTTCTAAGATTAAGTTGGGATCTGCATAGAGGAAAAAATTGAAGTCTGGCTGTAAGAGCAACTTATAAGCTCGTTGAAGAATGTTTTGCGGCAGCTGAATGTTACTACGTTTACCATCAACAATAAAGTCAAAATAGTATCGGTCGTATAGAACTATAAACCCCCTTTGCTTGTAAACTAGGTTGATAATGAATTGGCCGAAAACATAGTCGGTATAGTAATACATGAAGCGCAGCACAGAAGACATGCTACCTGTATTGTTTCCTTGCCTCGGAAGTGAATTAATCGAATCCATTTCCGCACGTTTTTTACCCTTGGTCCAGGCACTTATAATAGGTAAGAAAGAAGGGCGGTGTCTTAGTACAACAACCCTTTTTCGAAATTTCTTTTCAAGCTGCTTCTTAGTGTTTTCTATGATGGTTGATTTACCTGCTCCATCCACTCCGCTGAAGCTGATTATCATTCCTCCCGAATTGAAAAGTTGCTTTAGACTATCAAAAACATAATCCAAATGATTTCCTATTCGGGCTAGGCCCTTGTTCTGAGAAAGCAGGTTTACACAGATTTTTAGTTCAGACCCTCGAGTGCCGCTATCGGTATAGTTAGAATATAGAAGTCTGTCTAATTTCGAAACAGATTTATTCAAAAGCTGCTCCAACGGTTTAAACTTGGAAGGGATAGACTGGTTATTAAGACCGTAAAACAGGCCTATGTATCTTACTTTATGAATAAGACTCATCAATTTAATTCCGTACTGGGTAACATGGACTTCAGACAGCACTTTCTTCGCATCCATCATCACCAATCCTTTGCGCTTTATCTTCCAGATAAGATCAATATTGAGGAACGTATCGTCTACACAGATGATGTGAAGGTTCCGCATGAATGTTTTGTGCTCCAGATTAAACTCCTTAACAACAGAACTGGATTGAAGCATTTTTGTAATTACATTCAGATCTTTGCGTTCTATGCAAAGATCAATGTCTGAGTATTCGCTTAGCCTCTCTGGTAGATGATTTGGGAATTTGATAGCCACGTATTTCTTGCTATGCAAAAAGTCGAACAGATCCATTATCAGCAGTTCGCGCGAACTCTTCTGTTCCTTCATTAAATCACTTAATGCGTCATTCCAAGTAGTTAGTAACCAATGTATTTGTTCGTGCCAAACAGGCTGCTTAGAATAAAGGTGTAGGCAGTTGATGACATTTATAGCCAGATACATTTTCAAATACTGATCCATTGTTCCAGTATTCGGACTTAGCCAGGTTGCAAAGTCGTCTTCTGAAATCGAGGCCAACAACTCTTTCCGAGTCTGTTTCCAACATTTTTTATCAATCAAAATCCCTTTCTGAATTATAAAATGGAATGCATCGAAACCGATGGGTAACTGAGAATGACTTAACTCCCAATCGTAGATGCACAACATTTCATCTTTCACGCACATATTCCACGGGGTAAAATCTCCGTGTCCCATGGCCACTTCTGTCTCGGAACCTTTTATCGAACCGACCAGTAATTCAAGCTTTCGCAGTATTGCTTTCGGAATCTTAGGGTTGTTGCTGTTCCCAAGCTCATAGAGCTTTTCTTCTAGTTCCAAACTCTGTAACAATTCGTCAAATTGTACTCGCTCTGATGTCTTCGAATAGAGCTCCGTCAGCGCTCTGAAATGTGGCTGTCCAAACCGATCTCTTCTGCTAGCATTTCCTGAGATATCCGCAAGTTGAAGGCTTTTGCCTTGTACAGAAAGTACTTTCGGAATTTGGAATTCCTGTGGCGCGTAGAAAGCTAATTTCCATAGAGCTTCATCCTCGTTTTTAATAAGGTCTACAGCTTTGGGCGTTGTGGCAATCTTTGTGAAACTTCCCACACCTGATGCTTCGGAATAAACCACTAGTTTGTTGTTCGGGCCAGGTGTACCAGCGAAAAGTGCCCAATTGTGACTTGACGGATCAATAATCTGATTTCGGTTCAGATTGGCTGCATCCACATAAAGAGTGTGTCGTTTAAAAACGAACGATTGGATTCTGAATACATATACGAGCTTAATAAGACGATAAATGAGCTGGGATCGGAAGGTCCCCTGATGATAAAATTTCAGGAAAAGTGGTTTTGAGGAAGATTTAGGAGTAATCCATCTTGGGCTTCCATCAGAGTTCTGAACGACCAATAACTCCAGGCATTGACCATCAAACTCAGAGTCAACCAGAGAAATGTTTAGTGCCTCGAATATTGATTTCATGATTAGTGTTTATTGGATTCGAGTTAGGTAGACCAATCTCTTGCCGATAATGTAAAACACTGATAACCAAAAGTATAAAGGTTAATACCGCGTCTGTTTTTCCAGATTATGGAAAGGGATTTTAAAATATGGAGGACATATGGGTGTTCGTTTAGCCGAGTTTCAAATCGGGACGGTGCTTTTTAAGATACAGTCGCTCGATGCGTGTGAGATTTGTTCTCGGAGCAAATGCAACAGAAAAAATGATGAGCTGGTAGAACAGTATCCCGTAATTCGACTCCCCGAAAATCCCAAACTCCGTCAGCGAGTTTATGAAGAGAGGTATGAATAAAGTAATCAGCATCTGTTTCTTCTCTTCTTGTTCCAATGCAACTCCTCGAAAAGTAAAAACCATTTGAAAAACAACGATTATAAGGCCGATAAGGCCCAAGTTCATCAACACCTGCATAAAGGTGTTGTGAGTCATTTTACCTGGATAAGTGTGCTTACTCTGAAAGTATTCCTTGTAGTCAATTCGCATAAAGCCAAATCCGAGCAAAGGCTCTCTTGGCAATCCTTCATTTATCAGCGCTTTCCAAAAAGGCAATCTTCCTGTCATGCTCATGACTTCTTCCATTCTGCTAGTATCTCCGTCTTTCAGTATTATCTTGTTTACCGCTACAGGCGTAATCAATATACCCAGCACAATTGCTAGCGTTTTCAGTTTAACATTTGACGATTGCTTTATATGGTAGCCGATAATGAGCAAAGCACCGATAAGCGATGACCTTGATCCTGTTGCGTAAAGCGCATAGAATAGAACTAGCATTTTGAAGACTGTGTTCCATTTACGATGGTTTCTTTTAAGATCGAACATAAAGCTGGCAATACCAACTCCAGCAAGCATTCCCAACTCGTTAGGGTTCATCATAAAACCGCCTAATCTCGCCTCTTCTCCACCATGAGTCATGCGGAAAAACACATCTGGATTGACCCACATGCCAACGACAAAAATGGATGTAAGTATGAATACGGAATTACCCAAGAGATTGAATAATCGTGTAGTATGCCCTTCGAAATACTGGTCGAGAATAAATATGCTTTTGATAAAGAAGTAGCAGAACAAGAATGTTTGTGCAGTCATAAACCATTGCAAAGCGCTGTACCCAACGTTTGTGCTCCACAGAAATGAAATAAAGCCCAAGACCAAGTATACCAGATACATTAGCGGTGATAGGTGATTTTTGAACTTAGTTGAATCAACAGCTCCATACTTTAGGATTTGCCTGGAAACCCAGAATGCTGTCAATAACCCACTCATTCGTCCAACAACTTTTATTACCCTGGTTATGAGAATATTTTCACTCCAAGTAAAAAAACACGCAATCATCAACAAGAGAACGACAAGTAATTGCCAGTTCAATCGTTTCAAAAAAACCTCCTGAATAGGTTTCCGTTTCATGATTCATACAGCTTATCGAAACGATCTATTATGGTCTCCCAATTAAAAACCTCGGCTACCATTGTTCGCGCATTTTCCCGTATTAATGTCAACTCATCATTTCTCCATTTATTAAATAGAATATTGATGGCGTTGGAGAGGTCTGAAACACTTTCGTTCTCTATTTCTATTCCTGCGTCATATTTGTGTACAAACCGCGATACGTTGGTGGCTTTGGTCACGATAGAAGGGACTCCCATTTCCGCTGCTTCAAGCACTGCAACGGGCAACCCTTCATTCCTAGATGGATGCGCAAAGACCGTCATCTGTTTCATTAACTCATCTTTCTCAGCACCGAATTTCCCACCCCATAGGGTCACGTTTTTCTGAAGGCCCTTACCCGCTATCAATCTCTCCATTGTCTTGCGTCCTTCCCCATCTCCAACTATCCATAATTTGGTATTATTCTGCTTCTTTTGAAAATGTTCAAACGCACTTATCAAAATGTCTAGCCCCTTGGTATACACATCTAATCTCCCCACAAAACCGATGATGAACTCCTTGGTATCTGAACCTAACTGCTCGGCTATTTCCTGGCTTTCAAAACCATATGGCAATCTAACCGTCTTGGTATTCGGGAAAATTTTATTTAAGCCAAAAATTTCACTCTCTCCTAATGAATGAACCTTACGGGCGTCTTTTAAAAGGGACTTTTCAAACAGCTGGAAATACACCTTTTTTACAATCCTACTTCGCTGCATAGCAATTGTATTGTAAGCGCCATGTGGCGTGAGAACGAAAGGAATTTCATTCTTTTTTAGAAACGCGCCAAGCGTTGAGTATATCGGTATCCATCCTCCATGAAGATGAATTACAGCGTCTTCGTTTAGTTTCTGAAGTTCGTTTTTCAATGAACGGTCTAACAGAAACGGGTTTTTTGAGGCTTGAAACAATTTGGTTTCAAACGTACGCTCATCGTAATTGGGATTAAGATCGTGCGTTATGCCCCATACAGAAACCTTCTTTCCTGCATTGGCTTGACGAGACGCAAGTTGATTTACAACCTTGTTTACTCCGTTCATTCTGTTCGGGTTGGCTTTGCCTAGTATGAGATGAACTATTTCCATAGGATGAATTGCTTTTTTACAAGCATGTATTGCCAGTAGATTATTAGAATAAGTTGAGAGAAAATCAGCCCAGCTATTACGCCTGATACATCCCAGCGGTTAAGGAGATACTTGTATGATAAAAGGCTGAATACAAAAGCGAATAGATAGCCGATAAAAAACACTCTGTTCATTACCAAAATGCGTATTGAAATGCGTATTGGATAGCCGATAAAAATCAATGCATATAGCATGGCCATACCTTGTATAATGAAGGCATAATCAGCATATTCTGGACCACCAATGAGCGTTATAGCTTCTGTTGCGAAAACAGAAAGTAATACGAGAATTATTCCAAAACCAATTGCGGCCTGAGCACTGATGTTTCTGAGATACAATCTTGCTTGAGCAGGAGATATTGACAAAATGCGAGAGGCTTCAGGTAATGCATAATTCTCGAATGTTTGAAATAACAGGCTAAGCACTCCGAACAATGACTGCACCAATCGGAAAACACCAAGGGTTCTGACTCCAAGAATAACCCCTGAAGCAACAACGAAAATATTGCCAGACCACCACTGCAAAACTGTGGTAACCAATAACCACTTACCCTGACGAATATGTTCTCTGGCATAGACGGCCCATCTACCCAAATCGGTAATGGTGGGTTTGATGAATACAACAGAAATGATGAATCCGGGGAGATACGTAAGCCCTAATACAAGTGTAATTTCTGCAATTGATTTCCATGAGCCGAACCAAAACACTAGTGATGCAATCACTTGCAATGAAACAGATAGGCAATCAGTAAAAAGCACAATGCTTATCTGCTGCTTTGCTAAGAATGCTTTTCTGAAATAATCGTGCATTACAAAACCCCCAAAAAAGAACGCAATGCCAATGGGTAAATCAATCAACTCGCCAAGAGGTTTAAATCCAGATGACCAAATGATAATGGCTGTTAAGATTACAATCGTAACCAGAGACATCTGCATCCAAAAACTGAACGAGGTATAAGTTGATTCTGTAAACTTTGCCACCGAAACTTGAAACGGTTGTATTACCAAAGCGCTGAACAGACTGATAAGCCCGTAATTGCAGAGTACAATAGATGAGTAGTAACCGAAATCATCTGGTCCAAGAACCCTGGCCAACAACATGGTCATCATAAAACTTCCTCCACTGAATATCATCTGATCCAGCAGCACTAATTGCTTTTTACTGGTCATCAAGTATTTCATTCTCGGGTATGTTTCTTTTGAATTGTCTGAAAAGTGCTGCTAAATTTTTTATGTGCTGAATAGTCTCGGTAAGCAAGCTTGGGTAGTACCCATTGCGATTAAGCAGAAAGTGCATACCTGGTAGCTTGAACTCATCTTTCATTAACTCGGTCTGCAATATTCTTTTCTCCGAAGACAATCGGCAATCCAATACGACTAGGTTTGAATTGGCTACGCTCATCAGTAATTTCCCCTTAACACCTACTTCCATCAGTTCGTTGATGACGATAATGAGGTCATAGTCTTCTCTAAGTTGATTGAAAAAGGATTGCATTTTTGCCGTTGTAAGCAACGCGTTATCAGAGTCGGTAAGAGACAGAACTTCGTATTCATTACTTCCTTTTGCTACTCTTCCTTCAACATCCACAACAACCACTTTTATATTCTGAGAAGCGAATGCTTGCGCGAGGTTTAAGGCATTGAATAATAGCCCTTCATTTTGTCTGTATGCTGAAATGCACAGGATACTATTAGGTTGTGCCATTCCCTTAATCCCCAGCTCTATGGCTTCTTTGAGGAAATGAGTCTGCGTCTCTTCGCTTGTTTGCAACTGGGGAGTTAACAATGCCACTGGAATTGAAGAGTTCAATTCTATGGTTTGCGAATCGTTCACTTTTGCCTTTAACGCGTTTGCAATAAAAATTAGTAGGATGGCAAATAGCATTGATATGGTTGTGGCAAGCGCGGTAATAATCACCTTGTTTGGAGAAACAGGTTCCTTGGACACTTCCCCAGTTGAAATGATTCTGTGAAATGCGATTTTAGCGGCCTGAGCTATCTCTGCTTCAACCTTTTTCTCTGTCAAAAAATTGTAGGATTTCTGATAGATATTGAACTCTCTGTTCAATATTGTAAGCACTTTTTCCTTTTCTGGAATGCCGATGAATTCTTTCTCCGCAGTTTCAATATCTACACAAATATTGTAGTACTTCACTTCGGTACTTTTCAGGCTATTTTCAATACTCTCGGCCAAATAGCTTGATAAATCCTCAATCTTTCTATCGATAACTTTTACGCGCTCATCTTCTTGGGTGAATATGATTTCTAAGTCTTTTTTCTCGGCTTGTAAAGCCTTTATCTTTTTCACGATTTCCGTTGAAAGCAGGTCGGTAAATGTTTCAAAGTTTGGCGCTAACTCAAGAAAATGACCCATTCCTTCTTGTATGTAAGAATTTAACTCACGTAATGCTTCCACATTCATTTTAACATTGGTCTGCTGAATTTTGAGTTGAGCGATTTTCCTGAGATCCGTTTCGGTCTCTTGGGTCAGGTTGGTTATGCCTTCGTTGTCTCTGAATGATTGTATTTTATTTTCGGCTTTGCTTAATTTGACTATTACATTATCAATCCTCTCTTCCAAAAATTGAACAGTGACTCTTGCCGCTTTGTACTTTGTTGATATGTAGTCTTGGATGTAGATGTTAGCCAATCGATTTACAAAAACAGAAGCCTTCAATGAGTTTGGGCTTTTGTAACTTATGCGGATTACTGCAACGTCTTTGTCTACGGTCGAAACGTTCAGATTCTTGATGATTTTTTCGTGCAGAACCTGAGGACTGAGAAATTCGAACCTATAATTACCTACTAACTGAATGCCTGGCCTAGACTCAATCAGGCAATCGCTCAGCGTAATTAAGAACGCCCCATGATTTGTTTCAATCAACTCACCAAACGTTGCTTTATAATGAGTCTTCGAGTCAGTTAAAATTAGCTCAAACTCTTCGT
>JBLIGB010000072.1:0-8037 GCA_047636795.1 Bacteroidia bacterium
TGTTTTCATACGCATTTCCAGATAGAAGTGGATGCGTAATGCAAGCTCTTACCGTCTTGGCTCCGTGCTCCAACATCATTTCGGCTGCTTTGCAAAGTGTACCACCCGTGTCAATGATATCATCAACCAAGACTACATCTTTCCCTTTCACATCCCCAATTACGGTCATGTCGGCTACCTGATTGGCAACTTTACGCTGCTTATAGCAAATGGCAAGATCAACGTTCAAAGCCTTAGCGTAAGCATTTGCTCTTCTTGTACCACCAACATCTGGTGTTGCCATCACCAAATTATCCAGATTCATGGATTCTTTTAGATGATTTAAGAACAAATATGACCCAAAAAGGTGATCCACAGGAACATCAAAGAATCCTTGAATTTGATCGGCATGAAGATCCATCGTCATTACACGAGTTACTCCCGCAGCTTCCAAAAGATCTGCCATTAATTTAGCTCCAATTGGAACACGTGGCTTCACTTTTCTATCCTGACGAGCCCATCCGAAATAAGGAATAACTGCTACAATTCTTTTGGCAGATGCACGCTTTGCAGCGTCAATCATCAAAAGCAATTCAAGCAAATTATCACCAGGTGGAAATGTGGATTGAATGATAAAGACATCATCGCCACGGATAGATTCTTCAAAGCAAGGCTCAAATTCACCATCCTTAAAACGTAGCGTTGTTTGGTTGCTTAATGGTTGTCCATACTCTTCAGCAATCTTTTCAGAAAGGTATTGTGTGGCATCTCCAGTAAACAACTTAACGTGAAACGGCATGTTTTATCCTTGTTTTTGGGGGTGCGAAAGTAAGGAATTTGTAAGCGATTTCCACCGTAAAAAAGGGTCGTTTATAGAAAGTGCTTTTTAGTAAAGGAAAAAGGTATAAATTTGCCGCCCCCAATTCACTTGCCGAAGTGGCGGAACTGGTAGACGCGCACGACTCAAACTCGTGTTCCTTTGGAGTGCCGGTTCGATCCCGGCCTTCGGTACTAAAGCCCTGACACGAAAGTGTTGGGGCTTTTTGTTTGCAGCAAGCTTAACTTAAAAGCTACGGCTTGTAGACTCCGCGCGCTAGGGGTGGTAGCGGCATCCTTTTTCTTCTCCTACCCTTCGAGTTCCTCAGGGTTTCCGGAAAAGATGTAGCGGACGACCAAATCCAGCACAAACTACTGGTTTCGATTGGGCTCCACCAAGTTTCGGTACTGGGTAGCGCCCAAAAAACACTACCCTTCGGTAACTTCCTTCGCTTTTTTAATTCGGTTTCCTATGTTGAAAACACGTGAGATATTAAACCCAAGCTTGATTTCGGCATATTCCCAACTATCAGGAGATTCTATCAGAAAGTTGTTGGCGATGATTCCCCGCGCGTTGCTGACATCGATATGAAAAACGTGTCCTCCTGTTTCAATTTCGACCCCAATACTTATTGGCATATGGAAATCAACGGGTCCTTTCTGATTGTATCGATACGGAGAGAATACGTAGAAAAAATCGGAAATAATGGCCACGCGTTTCGAGACCTTGAAACGACCTGCAAGTCCAAGTGCGAAAATGGAATTTTCATCGCTTGGATCTTTCACAAAATTGCGATGGACGTAGGTAGGAATAAGCTCTAGTGAAATACCCGGACTGAACTTACGCGCGATGATAAGTTGTGCCGTATACCCCAGACGATGAAAGAACTTTTTGGCTGAGCCAAAGGTTTGAACCGTATTATCGTTTACGCCTGAATAAAATGCGGATTTCTTACTTGGGTTGACGACCATATTACCTACAAATGCTAAGCTCAAGGGTCGTTTATTATCTGTGGTTTGGCTATAGAATCTCCATTTCGCAAATCCATCAACTAGGTTGTTCATCTGGCTACGGCCAAGTCCAATCATCACATCATCTGTAATGCCATACTCTACGGCAAGTCTAACATCTGCAACATTATCAAAACCGAAAAAAGAATCAGGTCCGTCATTGTCATTTCGGGTGGAATAGATGTTACCAAAACGATGCGAGATTCGCACATCCATGGTTTTTCCTTTCACCGTTTCGATGGAATGGGCATTAATTACTCGTGTTGTTTTAAAGGTAGCAGAAACCTTTTCCTGTTTAGGTGGCTCTACTTCCTCCAACATGTCAAACAAGTCATCCTGAGCTAACCCAGCAAATGGCAAGAAAAAGAGAAACGCGAGAATTAATGGGTAAGTTCTATTTCTTCTTTTCATATGGCTTGAATTCGAAATATGTTTTCACTTCAATTGTTTCGGCAATATTGGCAAACACAACTTTAGGAACTTTGATTTTGTGGTTTTGCAGGGAAATCGCGAAATCACAGGTCATGGTAGCCCTTCCATCCTTACAAATAATCAAACCGTTATACGTTTCTGCCCTGTCCTGTCCGTGAATGTTCATCATTCCGGTTGCAGTAATGCTGTAAATGGTGTCTTTAGAAATATCTAGAGAGTCACTCAATTTACCTTTAAACGTAGCGTATGGATACTTCTCGGTCTCTAGGTAATTCTCGTTAAAGTGCTCTTGCATAAGTGGTTTTTCAAACTGAAAACCCGAAATAGGAACTCTAAACACTATCTCACTTTTAGCAACATTAAGAAGCGAAGTTGATGCGGAGTTAAACGCTTCTATGTCTTCAATTGGTGTTGCCGAAAAGAAACTGACCATGCTCGTATCTGTGGTGTAGATAACCTGAGCAAACGAGTTGCCTAGTAAAGCCATCAAACTAAAGACCGTAAAAATTATTCTCATTATGACTTATTGTTGTGGGAATCCGTTGCTCACCCAGCATTCAAAAACTTGTTTTAGCGAATCTGGTAGTGGGTTGCCGGGGGGCATTACCTGTGAAAGGCTTGAGGTAGAAACTCGATTTCCTATTTGTGATTCGGAAAGAACACCTGCGGCCTGCATATTGGCAAAGGTTGTATAATCGCCAAGAGATGATTGCGCACTGTGACATCCAGGTGTAGCACATTTGGTGTCAATCAATATTTTCATTGTGTCAACATAAGTGGCTTGCAGGGTATCGCAATAACCTTCAGATACTTCTTCAACGAGTTCTCCTTTGTCGGTTAAACAACCAGCTAGGCCGAAGACCAATACAATTAATGCAAGTGGAAATATGATTTTTTTCATCCTCGTTTGGATTTATGATTTGTTGCTGACCCCAAAATTAGAGGATAATAAAAGACCTCGGATAAACCTTTATTAATCACGATTCTTAAAACGTCTAGTTTTAATTATTAATAAGGGCGTTTATCATTTTATTATTTATGCTATTAAACAAAAAAGGTGCCGTTAAGCACCCTTTTCGCTCAACGTTTAGTTCTTTTATTTAACCATCAGTTTCTTAATCGTAGACTTTCCATCAACCTCCAGTTGCATGAAATAAATGCCTGTAATCAATCCAATTGATTTCACATCTATAGTAATGTCCGTTCCGCCAGCATACTTATTACCTAGCACTCTTCTGCCCTGCGCATCAAAAAGTGTAATCATGATTTCCTCATCAACATCTTTAGAAGCAACGTGAATCTCATTAATTACCGGGTTAGGATAAATCACAAGCCCTGCTAGCTCTGCTTCAGAAATACTTAAGCTTGAAGCTGTGGTCACATATGTATCAGCAACGATAACATCTCCGTTGGTACTAAAGTCGGAATTTGCAAAATTATAAGCGGCATAAAACGTTACTGTACCAATTCCAGAAGTAGGAGCCGTCCATTGGAAATCCCATGTCTTGGTATCAGAACTTGCAATACTGGCACCGGTATGGGTTAAGTAATTAACACCAACAATTTGGGATCCCGTTCCTGCAATCAACGTTCCAAGCGGATTACCACTTGCATCCTCGGGAGAAAGTTGAAAGCCAAACCTTGTTCCTCCTTGATTGGTTAACGTAACGCTCATGTTGTATGTAGTACCGCCTACGTAACCGCTTAATGGAATATTGGATGTGATAACTCCAATTTCGTCACTTACAGAGGGGCCGCCAGAGTGGCAACCGCTCCTTGCGCAGGTTTGCCCGTCATTAGGAGACCCCGTATACCCAGCTGGACTACCGGAACTATTTGTATGCGCCATTCTAAAGTTATAATCGTAAACGAGTCCTAACATTAATAACACTGATAATACGATAGTAAATTTTTTCTTCATAGGACTGTGCTTAGAATTCGTGTTACTCCAAAAATAATATCAAAGTTTAGAATTAGTTGAGCGTTACGGACAAATTTGGAAAAAAGTTTGAGTTTGAAATGGGAATAAGTAATTATGGTTCCACGTCTTCCCAGTAAGTCACTTGTTCTTCACGATTCACACTTATTCGAGCTTGATCATTGTACAGCTCGACCTTACCATAAACGCAGATTGTCTTGCCCAAAAATTCTGTTTCGGGGTTATAACTGAAGTTATTTTGATTGTTTTTCCAGATACTTGCGTAGAACACATTGCGTGGGTATTTCTGGTCAAAGTTTAGATATATCGCTTCCTTTTTACTCTTTTTGGATGCAACCACTTTGCCGCAAATGTTAGTCTTTTGCCCCACTTGGTATTTCGCCTGAAGCGTGTTAAAATAGCCTTTAGGTAACGGGGCTTTTAGTGGAGCCACTTCTCCAAATTCATTATTCTCTTCATGCACCCAACCTGCAAGCGTATTCATTGCTTCCAAACGACTTTCTTCGGCATCGTCAAGCGAATTGAAAAAATCCAAACCACTGAGTTTTTCAATTTCATCTATGCTGGTTACATATCCAGAAACAGGGTAAGCGCAATAGTCATTTGGCATGAGGAAGGCGATGGCTTTTTTCTCATCACCCTCTAAGTCAAGAATAATCTTGTAGTACTGCTCTGGGATTGAAACCTTATTACTTCCCTGCTGCTTTAAATCATCATTTAATATTGGTCCGGTAACAACAAAAACTGACTCTTTAAAATCAATAACGTAGGTTCTAATCCAAGACTCCAATTCCGCCCAGCGTTCACGATTGAATCCTGGTTTTTGCGGACTCATATTACTGTAGAAGTAGCTTTCGCTTAACGCTTTCTGGCTCCACCGAAAATCAGCGGATGGCGCCAAATGTCCGCGGTCGTAACCGAAACCGTCATAAACCAGCTCGCCATCGGCAGCCACCGACTTTAGAAAATAATCAGTTTCCTCAGCCGAACCATTATCTACCAGTGTGTCAATTCTAAAATCATTTGTTCTGGATACATTGGCAAACTCAACTTCCGGAATTACCATATGCATTACCCAAGCGGCCTGTTCGTGTTTTTCTGCATAGCCTAAAGCAAGTGCAGAATGCTTGACTAATTGTGTGGGCTTGGTAGAAACAGGATAACCCATCACACCCATTTGCTCACGTATCCAGACGAGTCGCAGTACTTCCAAATCATCTAAAACCGTCTCCGATTCAGATTCAATCTTTATAAGACGACTTTGAAGTCCTAGAATTTTTTCATCAACATTTTGAGAATTTCCTACTAAAGAACAAAGCAGGAGTGGCAGCAAAAGGCGTTTCATCATGCCCAAATATCGCATATATACGCACCCTTCAACACCTTCTGTTTCCTCCACAAAGAAGAAACTTGGAGACATTCGATGAAACAACGTCAAAGCGAGTCTAAACACGAACTTTTTCGCAACTTCGTACAACATGGAAACGATTGAAGTAACCGAAATGGCCGCACTGGCCGCACAGTTTGTAAACAGTACTGACAAACACGTTTTTCTTACCGGAAAGGCAGGAACGGGTAAGACCACTTTCTTGCGGCATTTGGCGGCTTCTACCCACAAGCGGCACGTAATTCTGGCGCCAACTGGCATTGCTGCACTAAATGCGAATGGTGTAACCATTCATTCACAATTTCTTCTTCCTTTCGGAACATTTCTTCCAGACAGGAACCTACCGATGGAACTCCCAGAAGGGGCAAATTTCTACACGGAACAAACACTGATGAGGCGGCATCCGCTAAACGCGAAAAGACGAGATGTACTTCGAAATATCGATCTGATTATTATTGACGAAGTGAGTATGCTACGTGCCGATTTGCTGGATGCCATTGACGCGAGGATGCGGTTCGTTAAACGAAATCATCGTCTTCCGTTTGGTGGCGTACAGTTGCTAATGATTGGCGATATGTATCAGCTTCCTCCTATTGTGAAAGATCACGAGTGGAGCAAAATGCGCGATTACTACGTTAGTCAGCATTTCTTTGAAGCACAAGCATTAAAGCAATCTGGTTTCGTTTATGTGGAATTGGATAAAATCTTTCGCCAGCAGGACGATTCATTTATTTCCATCTTAAATAATCTTCGAGACAACCGTGTCACAACAGCTGATATTGAGAGGTTGAACGAGCATTTTCTGGAAGAAAAGAATGTGCCCAAAGATGTAATCACTCTTACCACGCACAACTACAAGGCGGATGAAATCAATCGGAAAGCGCTGAATAATTTGGGCGGAGATAATTTCTTCTTCCAAGCAGATGTGAAAGATGATTTTCCAGACAAGCTTTTTCCCGTTTCTGAAAGTTTAGAACTAAAAAAAGGTGCTCGTGTCATGTTTGTTAAGAATGATGCTGAGGGCGATGCCTATTACAATGGCAAGCTGGCAACTGTTTCCTCCATTAATGAAGATGAAATTGAGGTTTTGATGGATGGTTCTAAAGAACTTTACACATTGAAACAGGAAAAGTGGGAGAACAAAAAATATACAGTTGACGAAACGGTAAAGGATTTAAAAGAGGAAGTGGTTGGGGAATATTTCCAATATCCAATCAAGTTGGCTTGGGCAATTACCGTCCATAAAAGTCAAGGTTTAACCTTTGAAAAAGCGGTAATTGATGTTGGGCAAGCTTTTGCTCCGGGCCAAGTTTATGTCGCGCTTTCGCGATTAACATCCTTAGATGGTTTAGTACTCAGAACTAAGATTAACCCAAGCGCGGTTTCTACGGATACGCAGGTTGTAACATTCGCAAAAACCAAAGACCAGCAAGAACCACTTCCAAATATTCTCAAAAACGAACAGCGCAATTATCTGGCAAACTTGCTTGCTTCCACATTCAGTTTCGCAGAAGTAACGCAAACCATTCAGCGAATTCTTCAGAAGCATGATACAACCGGGCAGTTTGAAGACCCTGAAATGCGCTCTGCATTAGATGTGCTTTCCGATAATATGAATGCGCAGAAAGCAACCACGCAGAAATTTGTGCAACAATTACGGTTTTGCTTGCAGGAAAATGACCATAAACGCCTCTTTGGCCGTATAGAAAAAGGCAGCAAGTATTACATCGGATTTGTGGAGAGTAATCTTCGTTTACTTCTCAAACATATTGAAGAAGTAAAGCAGTTTTCGAAGACCAAAACTTACCTAACTGCTTTAGATGAAGTGGATCTTATTCTAATGAAGAAGTGGGAACAAATGGATAAGGCACATCAGGTTGCGCAGTGCATTATTGAAGGAAAGGAGATTAAAGTGAATTTGGAGCGTGATATCGCCAGAAATCAGCTTCGGAGAAAACTCACATCCGATGCTGCCAAGGAAGCAGAAAAAAACCCGAAGAACACCACCCAAACTAAGTCTGGGAAAACGCGAAAGAAAAAAGATCCAAGTGCTCCTAAAGCCGAGAAAGGCGCAACTTACAAAGTCACCTACGGATTGGCAAAAGATGGATTATCAATACCCGAAATTGCCGAAAAACGCGGTCTAGTTACAACCACAGTTGAAGGTCACATTGCACGTGGTATTGAAGAAAATGAACTGACTATTGAGAAGTTCATGGACGAAGATGACCGTGAAACAATTGAACAGGTTTTACAGGACAACCCAGAGGGAAATTCAGGACTGGTTTATGGAAAGCTGAAAGGCCAATACACGTACAGCCAAATTAAAATGGTACAAGCGCATTTGGCTAAGACGTAATTGATTACAACCGTCATGCTGAATTCATTTCTGCATCTATTAAAAAGATTCTGAAACAAGTTCAGAATGACGCTACGCCCAAACCTTGGTGCCTTCCGTGCAGTTGGAGCAAAT
>JBLIGB010000073.1:0-7923 GCA_047636795.1 Bacteroidia bacterium
TTCTTCATCCGGTTCTTCTAGCTTCTTTTTCAGTTCGATGGTGTGTGCCTGTACAATGGCACCCTCAACCACCTTCATGTAATTGACGTAGGCCGATTTCACATCCGAAACAATGGAAAAAACATCGGCATCATCCACAATTGGACTTACAACTGTAGACCTGCTTTGGAATTTTACCAACGTGTCTAACTTCTCCTTCAGAATTTGGGCTTGCTCAAACTGCAATTTCTCAGCATGCTCATTCATCAGGTTATGTAAATGCTCACGTACTTCTCTTACATTTCCCTTGATGATTTTCTTAATGTGCTGTATGGCGGTTTCGTAGTCTTCTTCGGTCTGTTTGCCAATACACGGACCTTTGCAGTTACCAATGTGGTATTCTAAACAAACCTTGAATTTCTCCGCCTGAATATTCTCTTGCGTAAGTTTCAAATTACATGTACGCAATGGATACAACTGGCGAATAAGGTCCAAAAGCGTGTACATCATTTTTACGTTGGCGTACGGTCCGAAGTACTGCGAACCATCTTTTATGATTCTCCTTGTTGGAAAAATACGCGGATAAGGTTCCTTCTTGATGCATATCCATGGAAAGGTCTTATCGTCTTTCAGCAACACATTATAACGTGGCTGATATTCTTTAATGAGGTTGTTCTCAAGTAGTAGCGCATCTAGTTCAGATTCAACCACAATAAACTTGATGTCTCGGATTTTCCGAACTAGGATGGCGGTCTTTCGGCTATCGTATTTGTCTTTCGCGAAATAGGAGGAAACGCGCTTTTTTAAGCTTTTCGCTTTCCCAACATAAATCAACTTCTCATCCTTATCGAAATACTGATACACCCCAGGTAATTCTGGAATAACCTTAAGAAGGGTTTGAATATGCTCTGGGGCCTGACTAACACTCACTTTGCAAATATAACTTGATGCTATACGTACCTTTGATTAAACCTTAATTCTAATCATGAAAAAACTATTACCCCTTTTATTTATCGGTGCTATTGGTTCGGCCAACGCGCAGGTGATTATTAATTCATCAGACTTTCCTGGACAAGGGACTACGTTTTGGCTGGCAAACGACAACTTGTCTCCAATACCATTGGGTTTTGACCTTGGCAGCGCCAGTGCAACTGCTCAAAATTGGGATTTCAGTATGTTAGAAACTGATAGCTTATACGAGATTGAATTTTATGATCCTGCACCGTTTGACCAAAATGAAGATTTTCCAGGTGCTGATCTTGCGTTGGATCAGTTTGGTGGATACGCATTTATTGAAGTTGGTACTTCTGACGTAGAGATTATTGGAATCGCAGCCGATTTTGGTGTTGCATTGGGCCTTCCGGTTCCTTTTGAGGCATCCGTGGAGGCAGAGAATCCTTGGAAGTTATTCCAGTTCCCAGCGTCTTATGGAACTGCATTTTTAGATACCGCTGTTTTTGATTTCAGGTTGGATTCTGACGGATTAGTTCCTGCTCAATTCGCTTCTTTTTGGGATCCAGATTCTGTAAGAATAAAGAGAACAATTTATATGGATGCTGCCGTTGATGCCGAAGGAACACTTACGAATGTGTTGGAAGAAACGCATGACGTGTTAAGACAAACAGTTGTTGAAACAAACCTTGATTCAATTTGGGGATGGACTGCCGATGATGGTTGGGAGCCACTTGACCCAACCATTGCTGGTATAATAGGTGTTGGTGGTTTGGATATGGTCTATCGTACACGGTTTATCAGCAAAACAATGGGCTATTATGTTGTAGACATTGAAACTGATGGCGCAGCAGGAGCGCCATTGAATGCAACTTTTCTTTCTGGCCCTTCAGAATGCTGTACTAGTATTGAAGAAGTCGTTGCTTCAGGACAAACGGTTCTTTATCCAAACCCAACAAGCGACAACATTCGTATACGAACAGGTGGTGATATTTACCAACTGAACATCATGGATATGAGCGGAAAGCTGCTTCAATCAGAACAATTGACCATTGATGGGCAAACAGTTGAATTGAACGGATTGGCAAACGGACTTTACGTTTATCAAATGCTTGATGAAGCTGATAAAATCGCTCATACGGGTCGTTTTAGTGTGATTAAATAAAGGGGTTGTTTTCACGCGGAGACGCTGAGAAATAATAAAAGGGCTGTCAACGTTAAGTTGACAGCCCTTTTCAATTGAGACAAACCGTCTGTTAAGTTAATCACGCTGTCTTTAAACCGCGTCACCCTGGACTCGTTTCAGGGTCTGGTCGTTTTGATTGATAGATACTGAAACGAGTTCAGCATGACCAATTCTGTTGCCTTGGGTGTGAAAGAAAACTTTCACGTTAAAGAACTCTCTATGCCTCCGAGTGGTTCTAAACGAATCTCGGGTCGGTTTCCATTGTGTGTCCACAACTGTCGCAAGTTCTTAGTTCCTCAGAACCATAAAACTCTCTAAATCGTGGAAGGAAATCCTTTTCAATATTGGTAAGCGGGAAATAGGTTTCGTGAAGCTTGTTATTACAATTATCGCAGAACCACATCAATCCGTCCTTCATGTCCGTTCCTTTTCTAACGCGCTCTATCACCAGGCCAACGGATCCTTCACTTCGTACGGGCGAATGCGGCATTTTGGCTGGAAGCAGGAACATTTCGCCAGCCTTAATCGGCACATCCACAGCTTTTCCTTCTTCTTGAATTCGGACATTGATGTCACCTTCCAATTGGTAGAATAACTCTTCCGTTTCGTTGTAGTGATAATCCTTCCGCGCGTTCGGTCCACCCACAATCATCACTATGTAATCGCCAGCATCTACGTACAGATTCTTGTTACCAACTGGCGGTTTTAAGAGGTCGCGATTATCATCTATCCACTTTTGGAGATTGAACGGTTTTTGAATACTCATATCGTTGCTTTTGCTGTTCATCAAAGTAAGGAAATTCAAGTAGTTTTGACCAAAGTTTGAACATGAAAATTGACCTAACAGGAAAACGAGCGTTGGTGTGCGGGAGCACCGCTGGAATTGGAAAAGCAACAGCACTGCAGTTGGCAGAAGCTGGTGCTTCGGTTACGCTATTAGCACGAAATGAAGAAAAGCTAACGTCTGTTCTTTCTGAATTGGATTCATCCGAAGGTCAAAATCATGGTTATTTGGTCGCAGATTTTAGCAAACCTGAAGCGCTGAAAATCGTGATTGAAAACCACATGAAATCAGCAAAGGCGTATCACATTCTATTGAACAATACGGGCGGCCCAGCTGGAGGCAAAGCTGTGGATGCCGAGCTAGACGAATTTGAAGCAGCCTTTCGTTCGCACCTAATGTGCAATCACATTTTAGTGCAATCTATTGTTGAAGGAATGAAAGCTGAGAAATATGGTCGTATCATCAACATCATTTCTACCTCGGTGAAAATTCCATTAAACGGGTTAGGCGTTTCAAACACTATTCGCGGAGCCGTTGCCAGTTGGAGTAAAACCTTGGCAAATGAATTAGGTGAATTCGGTATTACCGTAAATAATGTACTGCCAGGCGCAACCGAAACCGAACGTCTTTCAAGCATCATAAGCAACAAGGCTTCCAAAACTGGGAAATCAGAAGAAGAAGTAAGCAACACAATGCGCGCGCAAGTTCCTGCTGGACGGTTTGCTCAACCTTGGGAAGTAGCAGCGGCAGCAACTTTCCTAGCCTCACCACTTGCCAGTTACATCAACGGAATAAACGTTCCGGTTGATGGTGGAAGGACTGGAAGTCTATAATTACTCCTTCGCCAAAAGCTTAAACCCTTTACCGTGCACATTCACCAACTCAACCTCTGGGTCTAGCGATAGGTACTTACGGAGTTTAGCAATGTAAACGTCCATACTACGTGAGTTGAAGTAGTTGTCGTCACCCCAGATTTTGTTGAGTGCATAGTTTCGGTCAAGCACATCATAGCGGTTCTGGCACAACATATTCAGTAAATCGGCCTCTTTGGTTGTCAAACGTTTGCTTTCTTCGTTAATCGTGAGTGTTTGCATGTCATAATCAAACATGAATTCCCCCACCTTCACCGCTTCCTTCTTTTTGGTCTTACCCACTTCAGGTAGCGTTCTGCGCAATACTGCCTGCATTCGCATAAGCAACTCGTCCATACTAAAAGGCTTGGTGATGTAATCATCCGCACCCGCGGTAAACCCTGTCAGCTTATCATCCTTCATGCTCTTGGCCGTGAGGAAAATAATTGGAATGTGCTTGTCCGTTTGACGGATTTCTTGTGCCAACGTAAAGCCGTCTTTCACGGGCATCATCACATCCAGAATGGCAATATCAAAACCACCTTTAGCAAACTCTTCGTAGCCCTTTTTTCCGTTAACGGCCAACGTAGTTTCGTAGCCTTTAGCATTCAAATATTCGCGAAGCAGCATACCCAAATTCGGGTCGTCTTCCGTCAGTAATACGTTAATCTTTTCTACGCTCATGCTTGGTTGTATTTATGGGGGATGAGTATTTCAAACCTACTGCCTTTATTCAGCTCACTTTTTACTTTTATCCAACCGTTGTGCTTGTCAACAATGGCTTTCACGTAGCTAAGTCCAAGGCCAAAACCTTTCACGTTGTGAATGTTTCCTGTCGGAACCCGGTACAATTTCTCGTATATTTTCTTCTGATTCTCTTTCGATATTCCAATTCCGTTGTCTTCAACAAACACCACAATTCCCTGTGCTTCATCGCGTGTTCCAACCTTTATTACAGGGATTTTTTCGGTGTATTTCAACGCATTATCCACCAAGTTGAAAACCACATTCGTGAAGTGTATTTTATCAGCCTGAACAAGCGTATTTGTTGCTTGCAAATCGGTAATAAATGAGCCTCCTTTTTGCTCTAATTGAATCTTCATATTCTGAAGCACCTGGTCCACCACTTCATTCACATTGATATCAACGATTTCAAGCTTCAGTTCTCCCTTATCCATCACCGCAGTTCGGAGCACATTCTCAACCACCATCGCCAAACGCTTATTCTCGTCAGCAATCACATTAATATAATTGTCAACGATTCCCTTTTTGGATTTAATGTCAGGATCGCCCAACGCCTGACAAGCCAAAGAAATCGTGCTGATTGGAGTCTTCAGCTCATGCGTCATATTATTGATGAAATCGTTCTTGATTTCAGATACTTTTTTCTGTTTGATAATGGTAGAAACGGTAAACGAAAACGAGAAAATGATGACCAGAATAAACATGGTAGAAATAGTCAAAAGCAACCACATTGTGCGCAGCAAATACTTATTCTGATTTGGAAAGAAAATGCTCAGAAACTTAGGCTGACTAAACACATTTCCGGGAGTAAGATTGACCTTGTGCGGTGAAGTAATAACGCCTTCCACTTGATCTTTGCCACAGGCCACGAAAAACGCATTCATAAACGGGTCGAAAATCCCATACGCATATTCCGCACCAATTCCCTTGTCCTTCAATTGCTGCTGCAATATGGAGTCTAGCGCAATAGTGTCAATCTCATCAACTTGATTGTACAAATCAACATTCACAATCTCCTCAAAAATCTCGTTCACCATATCGGCACGTTTCTCCAGCCATTGCAAATTCATGTGCTGAGCTTGCTTAAGCGAATCAACATACCACGCCACTTGGTCCTGAGATTCTGGTACAACCGGCTTTCTAATAGGGCCATAATTAGGCGATTCAAAATGCTTTTCTCTACTTCGTTTCACATACGTTCCGCCAGAATCCACCAAAAACTCTTCGTACACGCTTATTTGAAACTGCGCCTGCACATTCCCAGGAAAACTTTGTTGGTCAGGCGAAAAGAAATGATGGAAATTTTCGTTCGCGTTAATATCCTGAGCGTTCACCTCGAACACCGGTGGCCCACCAAGCGCCCCAATATATTTTGATTGCTGAAGTAGATGAAGGCTATCCTGATTTTTTCTAATGGCGTGGGTAATTGAGTCCATCTGCCAAATTAGACGCGTTTGTTTCTCACGCAGGTCCATTTTCAACGCAAGACTCTCAGCAGTTTTCAGCTTTTCATACTGATAAACCACATCGCCAAGCGCCTCATTTACCGTTGTCTGAAAGTTCTGCTCCCGCAGTTTTACCGCGTTATTTATCCAATATACCTGAATTCCAATGAGCCCAATGAGGGACACGGTCATTAAAATCACAGTCACTTTTATGGTATTCTGTCCCAACACATCAAAGATACGCGCACAGCAGCGCTCATATTATTCCCTTAACACATTTTAACGAGCCAAATTATTTGGGCGTGCCCCTCCCCGCCACTCCATTCCACCCACAATCGGGTCGGGCAGTGCGCTGTATCTTTTTCTCTTTCCCTTCAATAACTTCAGGGCAATAGAAAAAGGATGCCGCTTCCGTCCCTCACACACGGGGGCTACAAACACAGGTTATTATAGCAAGCATTGTTAACTTATTTAGAACATCTCCGTTCCGTTCGCGTTTCCTTAATTTCGCCAGCACCAATGAGACACGTAACCGAAATTCCGTTTACCGATCCTGTTTATGTCCAGAAAGAAACCTCTGGTTTCACTCGGCATATGATGAAATACATCCGCGATGAGCGCGATATCGTGTTCGTCCATCTCATCATCAAGATTATTCTTGTAATTGTTCCAATTGCGGTGTTCTTGTACATCCCTTCAATGTTTAATTGGTGGATTGCCATTGGGTACCTAGCCATTAATTGGGCGTTTTTCACTCCGCCTTACATTCTTATGCTGCATTGCACCAGCCATCGACCGCTATTTCTGCGTAAGTACGATTGGATGAACAAGATTATCCCGTGGTTTCTCGGGCCGTTTTTTGGCGAAACACCCGAAACCTATTTCGGACATCACATGGGAATGCATCATCCCGAAAACAACTTACGTGAAGACCTAAGTAGTACCATCGAATTTCAGCGTGACAGTTTCGGAGACTTTATGAAATATTTTCTTCGGTTTATCACCCTTGGAATGGTTGATTTAACCAACTATTTCTCACGGAAAAAACGATTCAAATTACGAAAGAACGTAGCGCTAGGCGAATTAATCTGGTACTTATTTGTAATTGCCATGAGCTTTGTAAACTGGCAAGCAACGCTAACTATTTTCATCATTCCATTCGTGTTTACCCGCTTTGCCATGATGGCTGGTAACTGGGGACAACATGCTTTTGTTGATGCCGATGCGCCCGCCAATTGCTACCGAAATAGCATTACCTGTATAGAAGTGGGCTACAACAAGCAATGTTTTAACGATGGTTACCACATCATCCATCACATCAAACCCGCCATGCATTACACCGATATGGCAAAGGAATTCCGAGATAACTTAGAGAGTTACCAGAAAGAAAAAGCGATAGTCTTTGAAGGCATAGACTTTTTCATGGTGTGGTTTTTTGCCATAACGCATAACTACAAAGCGTTAGCTAAACGATTTGTACGCTTAGACGATTCGCTCCAATCAGAAGAAGAAGTGATTGCGTTCCTGAAAACGCGGTTGGCGAGATTGCCTGGGGATAAGCTTATTTAGGTCTTTCCAAACCAAAATACAGGCAATGAATTCCATGAAATGTGCCCGTTCCTTCTTCCTTTAAACCGATTTTCTTGATTACCGCCTGAGAGGCAAAATTATCTGGACGAACAATGGCCGCAATGCGTTTTAAGCCAAGTGTTTCAAACCCATGTTTGAGCAATGCCTTTCCAGCTTCAGTGGAGTAGCCCTTTCCCCAAAACTGCTTCTTTAGCCTGAACCCAACTTCAACCTCTCCATCATTGGGGAGGTGCTTAAGGATATACCAACCCACAAATTCGTTCGTGTCTTTCAAATAAGTAACCCAAAGTCCTAGCCCTGAGTTCTCTTCCATGTATTTCATCACTCTCGGCACCCCTTCTTCTTGGTGTTTTCTATCTCGCGGAACGCCATCTGTAATGTATCGCAACACTT
>JBLIGB010000074.1:0-7904 GCA_047636795.1 Bacteroidia bacterium
GTTACACGAACGGTTCTGTTGGGGCTGCTTGTAAACTTGATGGAGATGATGAATATGTGTTAGTACATTTTAGCGATGTATGCGGTGGGGTAACCTATGATTTGATTGGCCAAAGTTCTGCTTCCAACGATATTTTCACAGTTGAGGAAAGCGCAGATGGAGTTAATTGGACGGATTTACGTGTATTTCAACAAGCCGATTTGGATGCCGCATCTGAATTTACAGAATTTACAGACTCTCCATTGGCCACAAGCCGATACGTGCGCTGGTATTTTACTGAAAAGCAGAGTGGTAGAAACGTTGGTTTAGATGAGGTTACGCTTATCGCTCAGGTTCCAACAACATCTCAGGAAATTGCTATTTCTTCATCTGGGCAATCGGTTGTAAACAACTCAACATTCGTTATTGGTAATACTGCTCAAACCACTTTTACTATTGAGAATGCAAACTTGACTGGCGGAAACCAGCTGAATATTTCTTTTGCTCAAATCACTGGCGCCAATGCTGCTGAGTTCACGCTTTCTAGCCTTTCACCTCCATTTGCAATAAGCGCAGAATCGACTCTGGACTTTGAAGTGAATTTTAGCAATGTTGCTATGGGTTCACGTTTTGCAACGCTTACCATCACCAATGACGATGCAAATGGAGATGAAACAACCTTCATCATTGAGCTGTACGGAATTGGTGGAGATTACGCCACAGAGCCAACCGCTGCACCAACAAACCTTCAGTTTTCAGACGTTACCACCTATGGTTATGATGTAAGCTTTGACGATGCTTCCGTAACTCCAGAGAATTACATCGTTATCAGAGGAATTGAGAATCAATCTCTAGCCCAACCAGCAGACGGGGAAACGTATGTAAAAGGTGATTACATCGATGCTTCTACGCAAGTGGTTCATGTTGGGCCTGCAGATTCATTTCGCCCATCATATAACGTAGCTAGCACCAATTATTACTTTTCAGCCTTCTCGTATAATGGCCCTGCCGGATTCGAGAACTATTACGTAGGAGCTCCGCTAGATGGTTCAGTTACCACACCAGAGACCATGATGGGAACTTATTATGCTGATATAGATGCTAACCAAACAAGCTTCTTAACGGATATCCAAACGCGTATTGGCCAGAATTATAATCAGATTTTCTACAGCAATTACGCTTCCATCGTGATTAACAAGTTTGCTTCGCGAGATACCACAGGCGGACAGAAAGTAATCACTGGTGTTTACTCAGGATTTCAATATCTATACACAGGTGCATTCTTTTACGATGTACTTAGTCGCGAGCACAGCTGGCCACACAGTTGGATGCCTACTTTCTTGCAAGGCTCGGATGGAGATGAGTATTCAGATATTCACAACCTTTTTCCTACTCATCAGAATAGTGCGAATGCAGTAAGAGGCAATAAACCTTTGGGAGTTGTTACTAGTGCTGCCAGTTCATTTTTGGACGCACAGTTCGGAGATAACGCTGATGGTCAACGTGTTTACGAACCACGTGATCAGCACAAAGGAGATGCTGCGAGAGCAATTTTCTACATGGCTGTTAAATGGAATGGTACTGATGGTACTTGGGAATTGCCCAACCCTGTTGATTTTGTTACGCAATACGGACAAGATCAAGATGTATTGAAGCAGTGGCACTGGCAAGATCCGCCTGACTCTTGGGAAATTGCGAGAAACGATTTTATCGAAAGCGAACAAGGGAATAGAAACCCATTTGTGGATAGCGTAAATTGGGTGTGCTACATCGACTTTGAAACCTTGACTTACATTGGTGCGCAATCAACGCCTTGTACGGTTACTCCAAACGGAATTGAAGAGCAGCTTGAAGGAAGTTTCTCCGTTTCTCCAAACCCAACAAACGGAATAGTGACGTTAAACTTGAACCTCGTTCAATCTCAAGAATTGAGCATTGAAGTACTGGATATTGCTGGCCGTCAGGTTTCAACTCAAGCAAGAAGTTTTAACTCAGGAATCTCTAGACAAAACTTCGACCTTTCAAACTTAGATGCTGGTATTTACCACATGGTATTGACGGGAGAAAAAGGAAGAAACTCGCTGAAAGTTGTGCTTCAGTAAATAGTGTTAATTGAATTTAAAAAGAGCCGTTGATCTAGAAATCAGCGGCTTTTTTTGGTTTTAATCAATAAACCCTTTTACAGCACTTACGAATCCCTCAGGGTCTTGCGCATGCATCCAATGTCCCGTGTTCAATGATTTAAATTTCGCATGCGGGAAAAGCTCAAGAATATCAGCTTTATCACTTTCTAAAACATACTTGGACTGTGTTCCGTGGAGGAATAGAGCTTCAACTTCAGAACCTTCAGAAATAACCAAGCCCATTTCCTCAATATCATCGGCTATCACATCCAAATTAAAGCGCCAAGCATACTTAGTAGAACCACCATCTTGTTTCTGTCGGTAGATATTCTTTAGCAAAAATTGAATGGTGTTGTCATCTTCATCTAAAAGGTCCGTCAATCTTTCATCTGCTTCCGAACGAGAAGAAATATTATTAAGATTTAAAGCCTGCATAGATCGGATTATCAAATCGTGATGAACAGGATATTGCTTTACGCCCATATCCACCACCACCAATTTGGAAAGTAATTCCGAATGCTCTGCAGCAAATCGCATGGCGGTTTTCCCACCCATAGAATGCCCAATAAGCACAGCATCTTCCAGTTTGTGTTCTTGAAAAAATGCGTACAAATCATCAGCCATTTCCTCATAAGTGTGAGAATCACAATGAGGTGATTGTCCGTGATTCCGTTGATCTACCAAATAGACATGATGCTTGTCTGCAAAGGCCTTTGAAAGTGAAAACCAATTGTCCAACGAGCCGAAAAGCCCATGAAGTATTACCAAGGGTTTCCCCTTGCCAAATTCTTTAAAGTTCAATTTCACCTCAGACAGTTCTTATACATTTTCACAGCATTGCTCATTCCTAAATAAAGCGCATCCGAAATGAATGCATGCCCAATGCTAACCTCCAACAGGTTTGGAATGTTCTGCTTGAAATAGGTTAGATTTTCCAAATTCAAATCATGACCAGCGTTGATGCCTAATCCAACTTCGTTTGCAAGTTCAGCAGCTTTTACAAACGGGGCAATTGCTTTTTCTTTTCCTGCCGAAAACTCGCTTGCGTAGCTTTCGGTGTATAACTCAATTCTGTCAGCACCTATTTCTTTCGCACCTCTAATCATCTTTTCATCGGTCTCAATAAAAATGGAAGTTCTAATTCCGGCATTCTTCAACCGACCTATAATATGCTTCAGAAATTCTTGATGTTCAATCGTGTTCCAACCAGCATTTGAAGTCAAAACCCCAGGCGGATCAGGAACCAATGTGGCTTGCGTGGGCTTCACGTCAAGTACAATTTCCATAAATTTTTCGTTCGGATAGCCTTCAATATTGAATTCAGTATCGACTACAGGTTTTAGATCGTAAACATCTTGGTAACGAATATGTCGTTCATCGGGCCGCGGATGAATGGTAATGCCGTCAGCTCCAAATTGCTGCGCTTTAATTGCCGCCTCAACTACACTTGGATTCGTTCCGCCTCTACTATTTCGCAGAGTAGCAATCTTATTAATATTCACACTCAGTTTGGTGTTGCTCATTCTTTGGTATTGAATCTTAATTGTTGCCAAAAGTAGACTTCGGCAAACAAATTGATGTTAGTTATTTGCGGTAAACAGTAACAAAACAGAACGTGTTTGCGTTTACTTTGCACGCAATTAAAGAAAAATGCTCGCCAGAGAACTTATATCTAAAGTTGTTCCGCCTCTAAAGCCATCTGACAAGGTAGCTAGGGCTTTGGCGTGGATGGATGAGTTCAAAGTTTCGCATCTGCCAGTGGTTGATGGTCGAGAGTTCATCGGTATTGTTAGCGAAGACAACATTCTGGATGGCGAAAAAAGCGATACAGTTATTGCTTCAAAAGAGGTTATGAGTCATGCCTCGGTACTTGAATCGCAACACATTTATTACGTCATCCGAAAACTGACATCAACAGACCTTTCTGTTGTTGCCGTGGTTGATGTCGAAGGAAAGTACCTTGGTTGCATCACGCTTTCAGATCTCGTTGTCAAGTTTGAGGAGTTGGCCGCAATAAATCAACCAGGCGGGATTATCGTTGTTAATGTGAGTAAGGTCGATTACTCGCTTGCGCAAGTGGCACATGTGATTGAATCGAACAACGCCAAGATTTTAAGTAGCTACGTTTTTGAGCGTCCAGAAACCGAAATGTTGGAGCTTACTTTGAAAGTAAATCGTGAGGAAATCGGTTCAATAGTTCAGAGTTTAGAGCGGTATGATTATCAGGTTATTGCGTATTTCCAAGAAAGTGCGCAACTTGAAGACCTTAAAGGCCGCTATGACGAATTGATGCGGTTCATCAACATTTAGAACGATTTTTTATTTCCGCCTTCTCTTTTCCCTCTTTATCCTTTTTTCTTTTTGTGCTCAAGCGCAGGATGATATAACCGTATCGTCTGTAACATTTGAGGGAAACAAAATTACGCGAGAGCGAATTTTGCTCCGCGAAATGACCATTCGAGAAGGTCAGTCTGTGTCCAGAAGTCATCTTGATTATCATCTAAATCGTTCAAAAGGTAATATTTGGAACCTTCAGCTTTTCAATTTTGTTGAAATTGACACCTCTTGGTTCTCTCCTAAAGAAATTGAAGTGGTTGTTCGAGTTACCGAACGGTGGTACGTTTGGCCTATTCCGTTTGTTGAATTTGCAGACAGAAACCTAAGCGAGTGGTGGGAAACCAAGCGCTTGGATAGATTAGATTATGGGACACTGGTAAAGTGGAGTAATTTCAGAGGTAGGAGGGAGGAACTCACTTTACATCTGCGGTTTGGGTTCAATAATCAGTATGAATTACGGTACAGAATTCCATATCTCGACCATGCGCAAAAATGGGGAATAGAGTTTCAGGGCGGCTACAGGCAGGGGCGCGAGGTAGCATATGGCACACTAGAGAACAAGCGTATTTTTTATAAAAACCCAAACCGATATATCCGAAAGGAGGCGTTTGGTACAATTTCGCCCACGTGGCGCCCTAACCTTTACAATGTTCACAAATTGGAAGTGGGATATACAAATTTCTGGGTTTTGGATTCGGTGTCCAACTTGCAGCCTGAATTTTTTGGCGCAGGAGAAAACAGGGTCAAATACTTTTCGCTTGAGTACGAGTTACTCAGAGACGTTACCGATTATACCAAGTATCCCCTCAAGGGCTATCGGTTTGAACTACGGGTTCGAAAAGATGGCTTTCGTATACTAGATAGTCCAATTGACATTTGGTCGTTGGAAGCCGAATTTGCCAAGTATTGGCAGTTGCACAAACGCTGGTATTTTTCTCATGCTCAGAAAATAAAAGTCTCATCCACCAATGGGCAAGCTTACTCCCTACAGCAAGGATTGGGTTATCAGCGTGATTTTGTAAGAGGATATGAAAACTATGTTATTGATGGGCAACATTTTGGTTTGATAAAAACCGCGCTTAAATTTGCAATTCTTCCCTTCAGAAAGGTGAAACTCAAATTCTTGAAGTCTGACAAATTCAACACGTTACCTCTAGCGTTTTATGCGAATTTGAATTTTGATGTAGGATATGTAATCGACAATCAGTTTAACCAAGGAAACCCATTGGCGGGTAGCTTACTTTTGGGTGGGGGTTTAGGAATTGATGTAGTTACCTTCTACGATATTTCTTGGCGTTTTGAATATTCCATGAACAAGAATCTCGAACACGGGTTTTTCCTACATTTCACAAAGCATATTTAAATGATGAAATTAGCCGTACACGGAAGACTACGTTTTGAATCCGACCGACCACGGTTACAAGCCGTTTTAAACGTAATTAAACAAAAGTTTGAAACTGCTTCCTACACACAAGAGTTGGCGGAAATAAGTGGGGTCCCAGCAGGGAGAGTTATTCCCAACGATAAGTTCAGCAAAAATCACTTTGATGCACTTGTTTGTATTGGTGGTGATGGAACAATATTGGAATCTGTTAGAAAAGTTGGTAACTCAGGAATACCAATCCTAGGCGTTAATACCGGGAGGTTGGGCTTTCTTGCTAGCACCCCTTTTGAGGAACTAGAACAAGCCTTTGAGAAACTAAAAAACGGAGAATTTCAGGTTGACCAAAGAACACTCGTCAAAGCTGAGACGGACGATAATCTGTTTGGTGGTGACAACTATGCACTGAATGAAGTGAGCGTCCACAAGAACTCTACATCTTCAATGATTATTGTAAGCGCATATTTGGACGACTTCTTTTTAAATACCTATCGGGCTGACGGACTTATTATCTCAACACCAACTGGATCTACGGGGTATTCTTTGAGTGCGGGAGGGCCGATTATTGCACCCGGAACAAGCAATTTTATAATTACACCTATTGCACCGCACAACCTAAATGTGCGGCCACTCGTTATTTCGGACAATAGAAAAATCACCCTTAGAATTGGAGATGTTGATCCAAGCTTTATGATGTCTCTAGACTCACAATCGAACATTATCAGTTCGGAGGTGGAAATACGGGTTTCTAAGGCCGATTTTCAGGTTGGATTGGTTCGATTTGGCGCGAATGATTACTTCGACACATTACGTGGGAAGCTGATGTGGGGTATCGACAAACGGAACTAGGTTTTTGTGCTGAAACCCTTCGTGGCTATTATTAGTTATATTCGCAGCCTTAGTAAAATTTGGTTAACTGAACTCAAATGAGAGCAAAAGCATTTTTACTTCTTCTTGTAATTCTGCCAACATTGGCTAGCGCTCAGCGGTGGAAACGTCAGCGGTATGAATGGATTGCTGGGGTAGGGGCAACCCAATTCTTGGGGGATCTTGGTGGACGAAACAAAGTTGGTTCTGACTGGTTCTTCGATTTAGATGCGGCTTCAACGCGTTATGCTGTCAATGTGGGATTTAGGTACAAAATCTCCCAATATATTTCTGTAAAAACTGGTTTGACTTTTGGAGAAATAGCAGCTAATGATAAGTTTACGGATGAACCCTTTAGGAAAAACAGAAACCTGCACTTCCGTTCGCCTGTTGTGGAATGGGCTACGCAAATGGAGGTTTCTTGGATGAGAGAATCCATCGGAAGTCGTTATAAAATTAGACGTGTCCGTGGTCGTGGTAGAAAAGGAAGTCAGGTTTATGTCTACGGTTTTGCCGGAGTCGCTTTGCTTTACATGAATCCAATGGCCAAGTATGATGGTAAGTGGCATGCTCTAAAACCCCTTCACACAGAGGGTCAGGAGTTTGTTCCTTCAAGAACAGAATATTCTAACTGGCAATTGACAATTCCATTTGGTGTGGGAATGAAATACGCACTTGATAAGAAGAGCAGTATTGGATTGGAGTACGGTCTTAGAAAAACCTTCACGGATTATGTGGATGACGTTAGTACTTCTTACGTGTATACTAAATGGGCTCCAAATGCGTTAGCAATTCAGCAATCACTCGGATATGATAATGTTGCGGCTGGACTAGCTGACCCATCTTTGAATAGAGCCCCTGGCGATATTGACTCTTTTCCTGGTGCTTGTTCGGCCTGTCCAGGACAACAACGAGGAGACCCAGGAGATTTAGATTCATACATGTTCCTAATGATTACATATCAGCGTAAAATCCGGACATCAAGGAAGGGACTTCCTAAGTTCTAATACTGGTAAACCAGTTGTCATGAAGCGGTTTAGTGTTCTCTTAATAGTTCTTGTTGGATATGTTTCCATTAGCAATGCTCAATTTTCTGAGTTTGGTATAATGGGAGGAACTTCCTACTACATGGGAGATTTGAATCCCGAAACGCCCTTTAATCAGATGATGCCCGCTGGCGGTGCATTTTATCGTTACAATTTTAACGAACGCTTCTC
>JBLIGB010000075.1:0-7859 GCA_047636795.1 Bacteroidia bacterium
GACAATATTGACCTTTTTGATGATGCAACGGTGGAGGTTTACAACCGCTGGGGACAGATACTATTCCAGTCTGCACCGGGCTATCCGGTTCCGTGGGACGGCCGATTTAAGGGCAAAGACCTGCCCGTTGGTACGTACTACTATGTGATCTATTCAGACAACTTTGAGGATCCGTTTACTGGACCAATCACAATAATCAGATAATGATGAAGAGAATTCTATATATATCAGTCCTTTTTATCGTGTTTTCCCTTTCATCTTATGGGCAGCAGGTTCCGCAGTACAGTCAGTATATGCTCAATGATTACATACTCAATCCAGCCACTACTGGCCAGCATGACTACTGGGAAGTGAAATCCAATAATAGGCTTAACTGGGTGGGTATTACAGATGCACCAAGAACGTTTATTCTATCTGCCCACGGCCCTTTTAAAAAGAAGAATATGGGAATGGGAGGTTCCGTATTTGCAGATATTACAGGACCTACAAGCCGTGTTGGTTTCTATTTGTCTTATGCATATCACCTCAAGCTTTCCAAGTCTTTAAAGTTGGGAATGGGATTGAGTTTTGGTCTTCTTCAGTATCGAATTGACGGAACGAAGGTGACACTGCGAGACAATGGTGATCCAATATTTCCAAATCAAATGATGACGGTTTATACGGCCGATGCAACGTTTGGATTGAATTTGAAACACAAGAATTTCAATGTTGGGATTTCATTGCCACAGCTAATCGGAAATGACCTCAAATTCTTGGAAAACCAAGAAGATACGGACAGTAAATTGGCGCGTCACTATATGTTGATGGGGGGCTATACATTCCACGTGGGCGATTTCGGAATTATGCCAAACTTGTTGGTAAAGTATGTAGTTCCAGCGCCACCACAATTTGATGCCGGAGTTAAGTTCGATTGGAGAGATCAGATATGGCTTGGAGCTTCTTATCGCCATGAGGATGCGGTTTCTTTTATGGGCGGATTTGCGTTTAAAGACTATTTGGTACTTGCTTACAGTTATGATTTAGCCACTTCAAACCTTAGAAACTATTCTACAGGAACGCATGAAATGATGGTTGGAGTCCGATTCCGTCCTTGGAAAAAAGTGGCTACTGAAAATCCAGATGCTGCCTCGGCAGGAACTGAAGAATAAAGATTCTTCTAGACCGAACCGTTACCATTAATTTGGTTGAACATTAGTTTAAAAGCATGTGATTTAGTACGTTTGTCTGCTCGAAAATGAGGGCTACTCCTGAAAACATTCACACTACGTTTGATAAACTTCTTCAAAGAGAAGACAAGCAAGATATGCTTAAGCAGAACGGACTTGTTGTTTGGATGACCGGTCTATCTGGTTCCGGCAAAACAACGATTGCCGTTGCTTTAGAGAAGATGCTAGCCTCAAGTAGCATACTTACGCAGGTGCTAGACGGTGACAACATTCGGTCAGGAATAAACAATAATCTAGGTTTTGCCGAGGAAGATCGTAAAGAGAATATTCGAAGAATTTCTGAGGTTTCTAAGCTGTTTGTTAGTTGTGGAATCGTAACTCTTAATTGCTTTGTGAGTCCTACTAAAGAAATCCGCCAGCAGGCTAAAAACATTTTGGGTGATGATATGCTTGAAGTTTTTATCAATACGTCATTTGAGGAATGTGAAAAACGTGATGTGAAAGGTTTGTACGCCAAAGCTCGCGCTGGAGAGATAAAGAACTTTACAGGGTTGGATGCACCGTTTGAAGCGCCTGAAAATCCTTTTGTGGAGATTATAACCGTTGGACATTCGGTCGATCAATGTGCCAAGCAGATTTACGATGCGGTTTTACCGCTTATTAGAAAATAATTGATGGAATCATCTTATAAATTGACGCATTTAAGAGAACTGGAGTCTGAGTCCATGTTCGTATTGAGGGAAGTTGCTGCCCAGTTTGAAAACCCTGTTCTCTTGTTTTCAGGAGGGAAAGATTCTATTGTAGTAGCTCATTTAGCTCGAAAGGCATTTTGGCCAGCCAAGATTCCTTTTCCATTGATGCATATAGATACGGGTCACAATTTTCCTGAAACCATTGAGTTTCGGGATAAATTTATGGACAAGATTGGAGCACGGTTAATTGTTGCTTCAGTACAAGACAGTATTGACCAAGGAAAGATAGTAGAAGAAAAGGGTTTTAATGCCAGCCGAAACGCACTTCAAATTACCCCATTGCTTGATGCTATTGAAGAGCATAAGTTTGATTGTGCTTTGGGTGGTGCAAGACGGGATGAAGAAAAAGCTCGAGCTAAGGAACGATTCTTCTCTCATCGAGACGATTTTGGACAATGGGATCCGAAAAACCAGCGTCCTGAGTTGTGGAATCTATTCAATGGCAGGAAAAATACGGGGGAGCATTTTCGTGGTTTTCCAATCAGTAATTGGACTGAAATGGACATCTGGCAGTACATTTTGCTAGAAGATATTGATATCCCAAATCTCTATTTCAGTCATATGCGCGATTGTTTTGAGCGCGATGGAGTAATTCTCGGAAAAACAGACTTCATCGAAACAAGAGAGACTGAAGAGGTTAAGCCAATGCAAGTTCGGTTCAGAACAATTGGAGATGCTACCTGTACGGGGGCCACTCTTTCTGGAGCATCAACATTGGAAGACATTATTGCTGAAGTTGCTTCTACACGAGTAACCGAAAGAGGCGGTCGTTCTGATGATAAACGATCTGAGGCAGCAATGGAAGACAGAAAGAAGCAAGGATACTTCTGAAAATCAATCGGTTAGGTAATTAGAATTTAGGAGATTAGTCATGGAAGAAGTAGTAGAGAAATACGATAGTAAAGGATATTTGGATATGGAGCTTCTTCGCTTCACCACTGCCGGTAGCGTGGATGACGGGAAAAGCACACTGATTGGGCGTCTGCTATATGATAGCAAATCCATATTCAAAGATCAGATGGAGGCTATTGAAGCTGTCAGTAAACGTAAAGGAGAAGAGCACGTGAATCTTGCCTTACTGACTGACGGCTTACGTGCTGAGCGTGAGCAAGGAATTACCATCGATGTGGCTTATCGATACTTTGCAACACCAAAGCGTAAGTTTATTATTGCCGATACCCCAGGACACATACAGTATACCCGAAACATGGTTACTGGTGCCTCTACGGCAAACATGGCCATCATTCTTGTTGATGCCCGCCATGGTGTAATTGAGCAGACCAAGCGTCATGCTTATATCGCGTCCCTACTGCAAATTCCGCATGTTGTGGTTTGTGTAAATAAAATGGATTTAGAGGACTTTGGTGAGGAAGCCTATGAGAAAGTCCGTAAAGATTTCGAAGACTTTTCCGCTAAGTTGGCAATTAAAGATGTTCGCTTTGTTCCTATAAGTGCACTCTTAGGAGATAACGTGGTTAACCGATCTACCAATATGTCATGGTACGAAGGACCAACGTTGATGCACATTTTGGAAAACGTGCATATTGGTAGTGACCAAAACCACATCGATTCCCGATTCCCGGTTCAATATGTTGTTCGACCGATGTCTACGGAATACCACGATTACCGTGGTTATGCAGGTAGAGTTGCCGGCGGTATTTTTAGAAAGGGCGAAGAAGTTGCTGTGCTACCTTCAGGATTCACCTCTAAAATCAAGTCAATCGATTCAATGAATGGACCTGTGGAAAAAGCATTTCCGCCAATGAGCGTTACGATGACGTTGGAAGATGAAATTGACATCAGCCGTGGAGACATGATCGTTAAGGTTGGAAATCAACCTGAATCAAAACAAGAATTTGATGTTATCGTATGCTGGATGGGCGATAAACCAATGCAGGTTGGTGGAAAATATGCACTAAAACACACCTCACGTGATGCGCGCTGCGTGATTAAGGATGTTAAGTACAAAATGAACATTAATACGCTTCACAAAATTGAAGACGATAATAATATTGAGCTCAACGATATCGCTCGAATTACGGTAAGAACAACGGTTCCTATATTCCTTGATGGTTATCGAAAAAACCGTAATACAGGGTCTCTTATTGTGATTGATGAGGCTACAAACAATACGGTTGGTGCGGGAATGATTGTTTAGCCCGTAAATTCGGGATAGAAACGAATGAGCCCAGCTTCACGCATATTGATAATTGGCGATGTAATGCTTGATCAATATGTGTCTGGTAGCGTGAGTCGAATCAGCCCAGAAGCACCAGTTCCCGTAGTCAAGGTTGAGAAAGAATGGAGTACGCTTGGCGGAGCCGCCAATGTAGCAGCCAACGTTGCCTCTTTAGGAGCCCAAGCTGTGCTCATTGGTTTAGTTGGTGATGATGTAAGCAGTGCCTCAATCCAAGAAAAATGTGCGGAACAGGGCATTGAGCAGCATCTTGTACAATCAGTGCAACCCACCATTACCAAGACAAGAATTGTTTCTGGTCAGCAGATTGTACGGGTTGATCGGGAAGAAGAACTAGTTTGGAGTGCTAAAGCAAAGGCCCAATTTGAATCAAGGCTGAATAGTCTGGTTAAAGCCTGCGATATCATTCTACTTTCAGACTATGCAAAAGGCACGCTTTCAGATGAGGTTTTGCCGTGGATTTTCAGCGCTGCTAAGGAAAACGGAAAACGAGTTCTTGTTGATCCAAAGAGAGAAGATTGGACCTCATATAAAGGCGCATTTTTAGTTACACCAAACTTGTTGGAACTTGGAATGACTCAAGATGAGCATGGTATCTCTAATGATGACAACCAAGTTGTGAACGCTTGCAATTCGCTAAGAACAAACTTTGAATTAGAGAATATAGTTGCAACTCGCTCGAGCTACGGAATGACTGTGGTTGCAGAAAAAGGAGTATTGAATATTCCAACACGTGCACTAGAAGTCTTTGATGTAAGTGGAGCCGGAGACACAGTTTTAGCCGCATTTGGTGTGAGCTTGGCCCAAGGAAAAACGGTTTCTGAAAGTGCTTTTGTTGCTAATGCAGCTGCCGGTGTTGTGGTTAGCAAACGCGGAACAGCGGTTGTCTATCAATCGGAACTTGAAAGGTTCATTAAAAGCAATGCCAAGTCGGTTTATAGAAACGAATTAGAGGCGTTCAAAACTTCAGTTTCTGGTAAAAAGATTGTCTTCACTAATGGTTGTTTTGATGTCTTACATCAAGGACATCGCAAGTTATTGAAAGAGGCCAAATCGTTGGGTGATTTGCTTGTGGTTGGACTAAATTCAGATGCTTCTATATCGCGACTGAAAGGAGCAGAAAGACCAATTAATAGTGTAGCACAGCGCATTGATGTTTTGAGTGCCCTGCCAGATGTTGATGCTGTAATTGTGTTTGAAGAAGATACACCAATAGAATTGCTTCAAGAATTAAAGCCACATATTTTGGTAAAGGGTGGCGATTATAGCGTGGATAAAGTGGTTGGTAATGACCTTGTAGATGAAACCGTTATCGTTCCGCTGGTGGAGGGTATTTCCACAACGAATCTACTCGACCAATGATGCTTTCGGAATCCAAAATTTATGTGGCTGGACATAATGGAATGGTGGGTTCCGCAATTTGTAGAAAGCTTGAAGAAGCGTCTTTCAAAAATATTATCACACGTACTTCCTCAGATTTAGATTTACGAAACCAAGCAGCTGTAAATGCTTTTTTTGAAGCGGAAAAACCAGATTACGTTTTTCTAGCCGCTGCTAAGGTGGGTGGTATTCTAGCCAACGACACATACAGGGCGGAGTTTCTCTACGATAATCTGATGATAGAGGCCAATGTCATTCATGCAGCATATAAGTCCAAGGTAGAAAAGCTTCTTTTTTTAGGCTCATCCTGCATATATCCCAAGCTTGCAGAGCAACCAATTAAGGAAGAATATCTCTTTACCGGTGTACTTGAGCCAACCAACGAACCGTATGCTATTGCCAAAATAGCGGGGCTAAAAATGTGCGAGAACTACCGAAGCCAGTACGGCTGTAATTTTATCAGTGCTATGCCAACCAATCTTTATGGCGTTGGTGATAATTACCACCCCGATAATTCACATGTTTTACCCGCCCTTATCCGCAAGTTCCACTTGGCAAAGGAGAACGAAAACGCAGATGTTAACTTGTGGGGTTCAGGAACTCCAAGACGAGAATTCTTATACGTTGAAGACCTTGCCGATGCGTGTCTTTTTCTCATGAATAACTATGATGAACCAGACCCAGTTAACATAGGTTCAGGATCAGACCTTTCTATTTTTGATTTAGCTCAATTGGTTAAAGATGTAGTAGGATTCGAAGGTCAAATAACCTGGAATACGGACATGCCAGATGGTACCCCCAGAAAGCTGCTGGATGTAAGCAGATTATCTAAAATGGGCTGGAATTCATCCACCCAATTAAGAGAAGGAATTGAAATGGCACACGCTGATTTTTTGAATAGACAAGAGCTTCTTAATGACTAAGAAAGTTGCCTTGATAACAGGTGTAACTGGTCAGGACGGGGCGTACCTGTCAGAACTTTTGCTGAGTAAAGGTTATGAGGTACATGGTATTAAACGCAGAAGCTCTTTGTTCAATACCGATAGGGTAAATCACCTTTATCAGGACCCGCATGGAAAAGGTGTGCGGTTCAAGCTTCATTATGGAGACTTGACGGATTCAAACTGTATTACGCGAATCGTTCAAGAAGTCCAGCCAGATGAAATTTACAATCTCGGAGCCATGAGTCATGTTCAGGTCAGTTTTGAAATTCCAGAATATACAGCCGATACTGATGGAATCGGTGCTCTGCGTATTCTTGAGGCGGTTCGTTTACTCGGTCTCAAGGACAAAACAAAAATATATCAGGCCTCTACTTCCGAACTATTCGGGAAGACTAAAGAATCTCCTCAGAACGAGGACACACCTTTTCATCCGCGCTCGCCTTATGGCGTTGCCAAGTTATATGCACACTGGATTACTATTAATTATAGAGAAGCTCATGGTCTTTTTGCATGCAATGGAATTTTGTACAACCATGAATCTCCATTGCGCGGAGAAACATTTGTCACAAGAAAAATAACAAGGGCGGTTGCTTCTATACTTAATGGCAAACAAGAATCTCTATTTCTTGGTAATCTTAATGCCAAACGAGATTGGGGCCATGCCAAAGATTTTGTCAGAGCCATGTGGCTTATGTTGCAGCAGGATGAACCAGGTGATTTCGTGATTGCTACGGGCGTTAGTACAACTGTTAGAGAATTTGCAAGGTTGGCGTTTGCTGAGGTTGGTATTAGGTTGGAATTCAGAGGAGAAGGCGAAAACGAGGTCGGAGTGGTGGTACGCAACGAAAAAAACTTTACAAATGTTAAGGTTGGTCATGAGTTAATTAAGATAGACCCCAGCTATTTCAGACCTGCGGAGGTGGATACGTTAATTGGTGACGCTTCAAATGCAAGAAAAAAACTCGGATGGAGTCATACAACGAGCCTTCAGGAATTGGTTGTGGAGATGGTGGCCAAAGATTTACAAAATCAAGAAATGACAACACATCCCTCCATGAATACTCCTGATTAAAGATGAAGACTATCTTTGATTGATGAATTTTCGTGATAAGTCCATCGCTCTCCGATTTCTGATAGATATCCTATCGGTATCACTGGCCTTTGTGCTGGCGCTTTGGCTATCTCATGGCGATGCTTTTGAACTACCTCACCGGAGAAGGGATGTTTTACACTGGATTATCTTGCTTCTTTCTTGGTTTCAGTTTGCCGAACACGTTGAATATTATAACGGTTTCAGGCATAAAAATGTGACACACGATATATTGAGTACCCTGAGAATGACTGTTATTCTCATATTTATCTACGCCATTGTTGCTTTTTTGGTTGATACGGGCGGGGATGAGCGGCTAGGGTTTCTGAT
>JBLIGB010000076.1:0-7832 GCA_047636795.1 Bacteroidia bacterium
AATGCAGAGAATACAAATGGAATCATTGCTCCAACAAATAGACCAGCCATTACAGTTGGGTTGGCCACGTTAATCATCTCAACATTTGCCTGCTGCATGAAAGCTGCAAACAATGCCAAAGCTGTAAGTGCAGCAGAACCAATCGCAAACCCTTTACCAATTGCAGCAGTTGTGTTACCAACAGCATCAAGTTTATCAGTTCTTTCACGAACTTCTGATGGAAGATCAGCCATTTCTGCAATACCACCAGCGTTGTCAGAAATTGGTCCGTAAGCATCAACAGCTAATTGGATACCTGTGTTTGCAAGCATACCTACCGCAGCAATTGCGATACCGTACATTCCAGCAAAATGGAAAGCAACTATAATAGCAGCAGCAATAAGAAGAACAGGAATAGCCGTACTCATCATGCCTACTCCTAAACCAGCAATAATGTTGGTTGCACCACCAGTCAAAGACTGACGTACAATAGACATTACAGGACCCGTTCCAGTTCCCGTATAATACTCAGTGATTTTACCAATTCCCAAACCTGCAAATAAACCTGCAAGTGTTGCGAAGAAAATTCCGTTAGAAGTGTAAGTAATACCGCTAGCAGCAACCCAAGACTCTGGCATGAATTCACCAATAATGAAGTAAGAAACAACCACCATTACAGCAGCAGAACCAAACTCACCAATATTCAAAGCAGTGTGTGGGTTACCACCATCTTTAACTTTTACGAAGAATGTTCCGATGATAGAAACGATAATTCCTACAGCAGCAAGTACCATTGGAAGAAGAACAGCTCCAAGTCCGTTAAACTTGCCAGCAAATTCCGGAAGAGTAACAAACGCAGCACCCAATACCATTGTACCAATAATAGAACCTACATAAGATTCGAAAAGGTCAGCTCCCATACCAGCAACATCACCAACGTTGTCACCAACGTTATCAGCAATTGTAGCAGGATTCAATGGATGATCCTCAGGAATACCAGCTTCAACTTTACCCACAAGGTCAGCACCAACATCGGCAGCCTTCGTGTAAATACCGCCACCAACACGTGCAAACAATGCGATAGAAGATGCTCCCAAAGAGAATCCAGCCAATACATTCAATACTTTATTAATGTCCCAGTCTGGGCCAATGAATTCAGAATAAACAAGGAAAAGTCCGCTGAGTCCAAGAACACCCAGACCAACAACACCCATTCCCATTACAGAACCACCACCAAAGGCAACCTCAAGGGCTTTACCAATAGAAGTTCTAGCAGCGTTAGTAGTTCTAACGTTAGCTTTCGTAGCCACCTTCATTCCAAGGTACCCAGCTAGTCCAGAACAGATAGCACCAACAATAAAAGACAAAGCAACTAGCGGGCTAGAATTGTCTTCTTTCATTCCTTTAAATGCAAGTAGAATGGCGACTGCCACTACAAAAATTGCAAGCACTTTGTACTCAGCTTTCAAAAATGCCATGGCACCTTTCTGAATATGACCAGCAATTGTGGCCATTTTTTCGGTACCCACTTCTTGCTTGCTTACCCAAGCGCTTTTCCATGCAACATAAAGCAGCGATACTACTCCGAACAGTGGAAGGATATAAACTATGTTTTCCATACTAACTTAAATTGGTTGTTTTTTTACCTCGTTTTTGAAGCGCGCAAAGATATCACATTCATTATCTAATGCAACCCGTAATTTTTACATCGAATTCAGAGACGTTTTTCAATAAACAAACGATGCGAAAACCTCCAATCCAAATGTAACTGACCTGCTTATCTTGGCGGCTTCAATAAATCCGGAAAACTATATGTCTTTTGCTTCTCTGAAGTTGTCCTCTCACCTGCTAAACAGCCTTGAAAAACACAGGTTTACCAAACCGTATCCTATTCAAGAGCAGGCAATCCCAGCCATTTTAGATGGAAAGGATGTGCTGGGGCTTGCCCAAACGGGTTCTGGTAAAACAGCAAGTTATGTATTACCTGTTTTGATGCAGTTGGAGAAGCAATCGCCAACGAGAAATAGACACATCAACGTTTTGGTGGTCGTGCCTACACGAGAATTGGCTATTCAGGTTGAAGCGGTTTTTAGCTCGTTTGGCGCTGATGTTCCATTCCCTTTTAAATCGATGGCTGTGTATGGCGGTGTTTCAATCAATCCGCAGATGAAAGCACTAAGCAATGTGAATGTGCTGGTAGCAACTCCTGGGCGATTGTTGGAGTTGTCAGATTCAAATGCGCTTCATTTTTCTTCGGTTAGTACGCTCATACTGGATGAGGCGGACAAGTTGCTGAACCTTGGGTTTAAGGAGGAAATGGACAAAGTCTTTGCGCTTTTGCCGCGTCAACGACAGAACCTATTGTTTTCGGCTACGCTCAGCCCAGATGTTAAGAGCATGGAGCAGGTTTTATTGACCAACCCTGTGGTCATCAATATTGCGCCAGAGCAAGAGCGCGCTGAACTCATTAATCAGGTTGGGTATTTCGTTAAGGATGAAAAGAAGGGGCCGCTACTCCGATACCTGATTAAACAGAAGGAAATGGAGCAAGTTTTGGTGTTTACTTCTTCCGTTTATCAAGCAGATTTGGTGGCTGAGAAGCTTCAGAAAAATGGCATTTCGGCAAGGGCTATTCACAGTAAGAAAAGTCAGGGTAAGAGAACGGAAGCGCTACACTATTTCAAGCAAGGAGAAATAACAGTTTTGGTAGCAACGGATTTGCTTTCTCGAGGTATTGACATTGAGTTTTTACCGTTTGTCATCAACTACGAATTACCTCGTTCGCCTAAAGATTTTGTGCACCGAATTGGTAGAACTGGTAGAGCAGAGAACCCAGGCGAAGCCATCACGTTTGTAACAGAAGATGGCGCGCATCATTTCAAGGTTATTCAGAAGAAAATGAAACAGGTGGTGGACATGGTCGATTCTGAAAACTTGGACCTTCAAGGCTTTTAACAAAAACTCGCCCCGACCTCATTCAATTCGGACACCCCTCTCTTGCAAGAGAGGGGAAATCCCGACTTTGTCGAGATGGGGTGAGTTGAAAACGAATAAACAAGAACTAAACGTTTACTTTGAACTCGTTCCAACTCGAAAACGTGAGCCAAAATATTCTCCTTGTCTGTCCGCCTTTTACACAGCTGAATACGCCCTATCCGGCTACGGCTTACTTAAAGGGTTTTCTGAACACGCAAAGCGTGAAAAGCACCCAAATGGATCTTGGTATTGAGACCATTCTTCGTTTGTTTTCGAAAGTTGGGTTGGAAGAATTATTCGCAGTTGCCAGCGAAAATATTGATGAAGCATCGGACAATTCGCTGAGGATTTACAGCTTGAGAGAAAGCTACATCAGCACCATTGATGCGGTAATTGCATTCTTACAAGATGACGACCCAACGCTAAGCCATTTCATTTGTGAGCGGAACTTTCTTCCAGAAGCTTCCAAATTCGAGCAAATGGAGGATTTGGAATGGGCATTTGGTTCCATGGGAATCCGAGACAAGGCGCGCCATTTGGCAACGCTTTATCTAGAAGATATCAGCGATTTTATCGTTGAGTTGGTTGACCCACATTTTGGCTTTAGCCGCTATGCAGAAAGGTTAGGGATGTCGGCTAATTCGTTCGATGAATTGTATGGGGAATTACACTCAGAATCAAGCGTAATTACCGAAATGATGCTGGCGATTCTGAAAGACAGAGTTGAAGCCATAAAACCAACTTCGGTTTGTCTTTCTGTTCCGTTTCCGGGTAATCTTTTTGCGGCATTCAAATGCGGACAATGGTTGAAGAAGAACCATCCGAATATTAGCGTTGCAATGGGTGGAGGATTTCCGAATACAGAATTGCGTTCGTTATCAGATTCTCGCGTATTTGAGTTTGTTGATTACATCACGTTAGATGATGGCGAAGCACCCCTTATGACGCTTCTTTCACATCTCGATGGAAAGACTGAAACCGAGAAGCTAAAACGCACTTTTACGCTTATTGACGGTGAGGTAAAGTATTGCAACGGAAGCGTAACACCAGATGTGAGACAAGAAAAAGTTGGTACTCCCGATTACTCAGGTTTACTACTAAAAAAATACCTGTCAGTTATTCAGCTTACCAACCCAATGCACCGTCTTTGGAGCGATGGACGATGGAATAAACTGACCATGGCGCACGGTTGTTATTGGGGCAAGTGCACGTTCTGCGATATCTCGCTCGATTACATCAAAAACTATGAGGGTTCATCGGCTACGTTAACTGTTGACCGCATGGAAGAACTGGTTGCTCAAACTGGCGAGCGTGGCTTCCATTTTGTGGATGAAGCGGCTCCGCCAGCCTTGATGAAAGCCATTGCTTTGGAGGTTCTGAAACGTAAAATAGTCGTGACTTGGTGGGCTAATATTCGCTTTGAAAAGAGCTTTAATTACGACCTATGTCGTTTACTGGCAGCTTCGGGTTGCATTGCTATTTCAGGCGGATTAGAAGTGGCTTCTGACCGCTTATTAAAGCTAATCGCGAAAGGCGTTTCTGTAGAACAAGTGGCGAAAGTGAACGAGAATTTCAATCGCGCTGGAATAATGGTGCACGCGTATTTGATGTATGGTTTTCCGACCGAAACCGCACAGGAAACCATCGATTCGCTGGAAGTGGTTCGGCAGATGTTTGAAATGAATGTGATGCAATCCGCATTTTGGCATCGATTTGCAATGACAGCCCACAGTCCTGTTGGTTTGAATCCTAAAAAATTCAAGGTAAAAGCCTTAGCGGAAAGCGTAGGCTCTTTTGCCAATAACGATCTCCAACACGAAGATCCAACCGGAGCAGACCACAACCAATTTGGTGAAGGATTGAAAAAGTCCCTGTTCAATTACATGCACGGAATTGGTTTTGAGCTACCACTACAAGATTGGTTTGATGATGAAGTTCCAGAAACCTCACTTACACCCCACTTGATAGCAGACTTTTTAGCGCAGCCTGATGAAAGAGAATTAAAACAAACAGCCACGGTACTTTGGCTTGGCAGCCCTGTTTCGTACGATATTTCTGAATCGGTTTTATCCATAACCACCAAACAGGAAACGATTCATTTAGAATGCCCAATTGCAGAAGGCCAATGGCTTTCTCAAGTTCTTAATGAAATGACTCCAACGAGTTCAAAGGCGGTCTCTTTGAAAATATTTGAGGACAGTTATCAGCAGCAGCATCTTGATGATTTTGAATCTCTTTGGGAATCTGAATTGATGGAAGAAATCAGAGAAGTCGGCTTACTAATTCTATAAAAATGAAGAAATCAGTTTCAATTATTGGTGGAGGCTCAGCCGCACTTATGCTCGCGGCATTCCTCAAAAGCGAAAAATTTGAAGTCACTATTTACGAGAAGAATAAATCGCTGGGCAGAAAATTTCTAGTTGCTGGGGATGGAGGATTTAATCTCACACATTCTGAGCCAATTCCCCAATTCACAGAGCGATACACGCCATCCGAATTCTTGAATAAATCACTAACCGATTTTGACAACGAACATCTTCAAAAATGGCTGAAAGACATCGGTATTCCCACATTTATTGGGAGTAGCAAACGGATTTATCCAGAAAAAGGAATTAAACCAATTGAGGTGCTGAATGCCATTGTCAATATCCTTTCCAACCAAGGAGTTAATATTCAATATGAACACACTTGGACAGGTTGGAATGAAGACAATCACCTCGTTTTTAATGGAGAGACAGAAGTAAAATCTGACTACACGGTATTTGCTTTAGGTGGAGGCAGTTGGAAAGTCACTGGCTCCGATGGAACTTGGCTCGACATTTTCAAAACTCATGGCTTAGATGTCAGTCCTTTTCAGCCTTCAAACTGCGCGTATAAAATTGATTGGTCTGAGAAATTCATCAGTAAACATGAGGGAAATCCGCTGAAAAATATTACGGTCAGCTGTTTGGATAAAAGCCAAAAGGGAGAATTAGTAATCACAAAACTTGGACTGGAAGGCAATGCTATTTATGCGGTAAGCCCGCAAATTCGTGAGGAACTGAACGCCAAAAAAACAGCCAAGGTATTCTTAGACTTAAAACCCGTTTTAACCGAGGAAGTACTTCTAGAAAAATTCAAGAAATCAACCTTGAAGAACACCACGGATATCTTACGGACAGCGTTGAATTTAAGCCCTGCGCAAATCGGACTATTGAAAGCGTATACATCCAAAGAAACGTTCTTGAATTCTGAGCTTCTAGTCGCAAGCATCAAGAAACTTGAGATTGAGATTGTAGGTTCTGCTGAGTTAGACGAAGCCATTTCTACTACGGGTGGTTTAAGTTTGAAAGCCGTGGATAAATCCTTCAAATTGAAAAAACTGAAGAACACGTATTGCATTGGCGAAATGCTTGATTGGGATGCTCCGACTGGCGGCTACCTTCTTCAAGCTTGCTTCAGCATGGGAGTACAACTTGCTGGTCACCTAAATCGTAAGAGGCAATCAAGTAAATAGCTAGTTGTACTTGAAAGCCTGATTAACGAAGTTGTTTCAGTGCCTCATTTACCTCTGATACGGGTAATTGACACGCCTTATCAACACACACATAAATACGTGTATCGCCTTTCACCAACTTGTTTTCGAGAAGCGGCAACCCATCTTCCTTTTCGCCACCAATCAGTATTTTATTTGGATGGTAGTGTTGCTCCATTTCAGAACGTTTGTCTTCCGCGTCCTTACCAACAATTGCCACTTCGTAGAACGAATTAGTGTGATGCAACATCAACTCCAACCAATTGGAATACCAACCCGGTCCCTGACCAACGTTGGCCGCCACGTTATTCAACATCTGCTCGGAAATATCCAAATATTCCTTCTTGTCCAAGTAATGTCCGAGATAGAAAAGACCTTTAGCAATGCTTGAATTAGAGGATGGAATAACGTTATCCGTCAACTCCATTTTTCGAGCAATAAGTTTTGGGTCTGAGTTAGAATTAAAGAAAAACATTCCTGATTCTGAATCATGAAAATGCTCGATGGAGTAAGCTGCCAAGGCATCTGCTTCATCCAGCCACTTTCTATCAAATGTTGCTTGGTATAATGAAATGAAAGCCTCAATTGTGAAGCAATAATCCTCCAAAAACCCATTAATCGTAGACCGACCTTCTTTATGATTATGCCACAAAGCTCCGTCTTTCTGCTTCTGAGTCTTCAGAATAAATTCAGCGTTTTTGAGAGCGGCATTCAGGTACTCCTTTGTACCAAATACGCGATACGCATCTGCATATCCTTTCAGCATCAACGCATTCCAAGAAGTCAGTTGTTTATCATCCAATCCTGGGCGAATACGTGTGCTTCGCTCTTGCAATAAAAGCGCATTAACTCCTTTCACTTTCTTCTTTAATTCAGAAACTTCCCATCCTTGCTTTTTGGCAAATTCCTCATCGCCATCTTTCCTTAGAAGAATGTAATTCCCATGTTCCCAAAGTCCTTTTGCGTTGATGTTGTAGTAGTCTTTTACCCAATCAAAATCATCACCCAAAAGGGTTTGCAATTCATCCTTTTTCCAGACATAAAATTTACCTTCTTCACCTTCACTATCAGCATCAAGTGCTGAATAAAACGCGCCTTCCTTTGAGGTCAATTCTCGTTCGATGAATTCGAGGGTTTGATCTACAATCTCTTTGTATAACGGGTTTTTTGTGGCCTGATACGCTTCCGAATAAAGCGATACTAACTGCCCGTTGTCGTAAAGCATTTTCTCAAAGTGCGGGGCTTTCCAAAGTTCATCGGTGGAATAACGCGCAAAGCCACCACCAGCTTGATCATAAATACCGCCAAATGCCATTTTTTCGAGCGTCAAATCCACATGCTTTAGCATGAATTCATCTTGCTC
>JBLIGB010000077.1:0-7669 GCA_047636795.1 Bacteroidia bacterium
CTCCAGTGAAAGTAAATCCAGCTGGTGCACCATTAACCTGGTGTATTTTGAATGCATCGATTATAACAGTTGCATCAAAACCTCCTGCCGAAACTGCAGTATCAACAATGGTTTTAATATCGATTGTGGCTGCATAATCCACTCCTGCAGAAGCAGCTTGATCAGTGACAAAAGTTACACTGTCTGGGAAGAAGTTGCCAGAAGCAGTAGCATATGCTGGATCTGGAGTACACTGAGCGCTAGCAAAGCTAATTGCAAGTACACCAGCAAAGGTTGTAAGTAGAGTTTTTTTCATGATTGTTGTTATTAATTGTTGTTGTATAAAGTTTACGTGTTTAGATTATTCTTCACCAAGGTCTTTCTCAATAGTTTCCATTGCTACCAAATCAACTGCTTCTTGCAAAGTTGGAGTGATGCTAAGAATAGTGTCTAGCTGTGAGATAGATATTAGTTTGGAAACTGAACGCTGTAACGAACAAAGGATGAATGAGCCACCCGCATTCTTACAAAGTCTGTTTGCAACCAAAATCGCACTTAGTCCAGAGCTATCGCAGTATCGGGTATCTTCTAAATCAATGATGATATTTTTAAACTCATCGGCATTGAGAACCACAAGTTCAGACTTTAAAGAAGGAGAGACCTGACTATCTAACTTCTCCACTTTTACTTTAACTACTGCGTAGTTATCTTCCTTTTCTATTTCGAAATTCATGCTGAGCTTTGTTGCAAAATTATCAAAAAATTAAAGCCCCAAGGTAATATCAAATTCCATATTAACAGCAAGGTGCTACTCAATTTTTCCAGCAAGCAGATATAATACCGCCATTCTTACCGCTACACCGTTTTCAACCTGTGGTAAAATAATGGCCTGACTGCTATCGGCTACGTCAGATGTTATCTCTACTCCACGATTGATTGGGCCAGGGTGCATCACCGTTATTTCCTTATCCAGACTGTCTAATATCTGCTTATTTAAACCGTATTGAAGCGTGTATTCTCTAATAGAAGGAAAATATTGAACTTCTTGTCGCTCCATTTGAATGCGAAGCATATTTGCTACATCGCACCACTCAAGTGCTTTGATTAAACTTGGTTCATATGTCACCCCAAGAGTCTCAATATGTTTTGGAATTAATGTAGCCGGACCACAAACTTTAACCTCAGCTCCCAACTTTTGTAGCGTAAATATGTTGGACAAAGCCACTCTTGAATGAAGAATATCTCCAACTATGACCACTTTTTTGCCTGCAACTTCACTATATTTCTCTCTAATCGAATATGCATCGAGCAAACCTTGTGTTGGATGCTCATGCGTTCCATCTCCAGCGTTTACGATTACAGCATCAATATTCTTTGAAAGGAACTGACCTGCTCCTGGAAGCGGATGACGCATGACAACCATGTCCACTTTCATGGCCAAAATATTATTCACTGTATCAAGTAAGGTCTCTCCTTTCTTAACAGATGAGCCGGAAGCAGAGAAGTTGATGACATCTGCGGAGAGGCGTTTTTCAGCTAGTTCAAAAGAAAGCTTTGTTCTAGTCGAATTCTCGAAGAAAAGGTTGGCGATGGTAATGTCTCTCAGGGACGGTACCTTCTTAATAGGCCGATTAATAACCTGCTTGAAATTATCAGCAGTCTGAAAAATCAGTTCAATATCCTCTTTGGTGATGTACTTGATTCCGAGGAGATGCTTTACTGAAAGTCCGTTCATTCCTGTTCTGGTGAATATAGTTTTACTGTATCGTTACCTCCGCTTTCCTTGAGTGCAACCTCTACCCTTTCGGATACGATTGTATCGATTCGAACTCCAACATAATTCGGTTCTATTGGGAGTTGTCTGCTAAAACGTCTGTCAATCAGTACTACGAGCTCAATAACTGATGGTCTTCCAAATGCCATCAAAGCATCCATTCCAGCACGAATAGTTCTGCCAGAGAAGAGCACATCATCAATCATCACTACTTTTTTTCCTTCAACAAGGAAGTCCATCTTATTGGCAGATGGAATGAGCGGGATTTCGTGCCTTCGGTGATCATCTCTGTTAAAGGTTATATCTAACCAGCCAAGTTCAATCTTATTTCCTGTGAGTTTCTCTAAGCGTTCATGTATGCGCTGTGCCACAAACACTCCTCGAGGCTGAAGGCCTATTAAAGCTGTCTCAGAAAAATCGTTGTGATTCTCAATGAGCTGATAGCAGATTCTTTCAATAGAAAGATTGAGTTGTTGGCTATCAAGGATTATGCGCGACTCAAGGCTCATTTCGTTTTGCAAATGTACTTCGTTAATAGGTAAAAAAAAACCCCGCGATTTGCGGGGTTTTTAATGTGCTATTAGAAAATGATTTCTAATTACTTTTTGGTTTTCTTTTCAGAATCTTCCAATTGAGATTTTAAAGCTGAGAGTGCGTCTAAATCGCCCAACGTTGTCTTTTCTTGACTTTGCTGAACTTTCTTCACTCCTCTACTAGCTGCGCCACCGGCCGCTTTCTTCTTAGTAGTTTCTTCCGCTTTCGCAGCATAAGCTTCATCAGAATGCATTTTTGCATGAGAAACAAGAATTCTTCTACTGTCTTTGTTGAACTCAATCACTTTGAAGTCAATGGTCTCTTCGTTGTTCACGTCAGTACCATCTTCTTTCTTCATGTGACGCTTAGGAACGAATCCTTCAACACCGTAAGGAAGAGCAACTGTTGCACCTTTATCATTTACCGCAGTAACGGTTCCTGAATGTGTGCTATCCAATGTGAATACAGTTTCGAACACTTCCCAAGGATTCTCCTCAAGTTGCTTGTGTCCAAGACTCAGTCTTCTGTTCTCAGCATCAATCTCTAAAACTTGAACTTCAAGATCAGCATCGAGGCTTGTAAACTCAGATGGGTGCTTAATTTTCTTAGCCCATGATAGGTCAGAAATATGAACCAATCCATCAACACCTTCTTCCAACTCTACGAAAATTCCGAAGTTGGTGAAACTGCGAACCTTAGCAGTATGCTGCGATTCTTTCGGATATTTGGTAACGATGTCTGCCCATGGATCTGGTAGCAATTGCTTGACACCCAAAGACATTTTTCTGTCTTCTTTATCCATCGTAAGGACAACGCATTCTACCTCTTCTCCAACTTTAAGGAAGTCTTGTGCGCTTCTCAAGTGCTGAGACCAGCTCATTTCAGAGACGTGAAGAAGTCCTTCAACTCCAGTAGCAATTTCTACAAATGCACCGTAATCGGCAACAACAACAACTTTTCCTTTCACTTTATCACCAATGTTCACCTCTGATTCTAGAGCATCCCATGGGTGAGCGCTAAGCTGCTTCAACCCAAGAGCAATTCGCTTCTTGTCATCATCGAAGTCAAGAATAACCACGTTGATTTTCTGATCCAATTCAACGATTTCCTCTGGGTGATTAATACGCCCCCAAGAAAGGTCAGTAATGTGAACAAGTCCGTCAACGCCTCCAAGGTCAATAAATACACCGTAAGAAGTAATGTTCTTAACAGTTCCTTCAAGGATCTGTCCTTTCTCCAACTTACCAATGATTTCTTTCTTCTGAAGCTCAAGCTCAGCCTGAATAAGTGCTTTATGCGATACAACAACGTTTTTATACTCGTTATTAATCTTAACTACTTTGAATTCCATGGTTTTACCAACGTATTGGTCATAATCACGGATTGGCTTCACATCAATCTGAGAGCCTGGAAGGAATGCCTCAATTCCGAATACATCGGCAATAAGACCACCTTTAGTTCTGCATTTGATTTGACCTCTAATGATTTCATCATCTTCAAGCGCCTTATTAACACGCTCCCAAGAACGAAGCGCTCTTGCTTTTCTATGTGACAACACAAGCTGGCCACCTTTGTCTTCTACTTTTTCAATGTAGATTTCAATTGGATCACCAACTGCGTAATCAGGATTGTAGCGGGTTTCGCTTATAGGAACAATTCCTTCAGATTTACCACCGATTGTTACAATAAAATCCTTGTTTGTTTTTTCAATGATGATTGCATCAAGCACATCATGAATGTTAACCTGAGATAGTGTTGCATCGTACATAGCTTCAAGCTCAGCATGCTCTTTCTCAGCATAAACTTCTTGACGCTTACCAATTGCGCTCCAATCAAAATCTACTGGACGCTCAGCGGGCTTGCGCGGTTCAGCCTTCTTAACTACAACTTCTTCAGCAACTTCTTCAGTAGTTTCAACTACAGGAACAGCTTCTTCCGCAACAGGAGTTTCAACTTTCGCTTCCTCTACTTTAGGAGCTTCGGCAGGCTCAGCTTCTGCGACTTTTTTCGCAACTGGCGTTTCCTCGGAAACTTCTTCAGTTTCCTTAGCTTTTACTGCTACTCTTTTTCGTGGTTTTTTGGCAGCTGTAGTTTCAGCTTTTGCCTCTGCAGGAGCCTTTTTGTCTTTGGCGTCTTCTGCTTTTTTGTCTTCTGCCATTTGGTCAGATTTTGTATCTCAGCGTTCTCGTGCCGTCTGAGAGATTGTTTTTAATTGATTCTTGGTCGAAAAGAACCTCCCAATTTTGGGAATGCAAAAGTAGCGATTTATTTAACAGATAGTGCTCTCTCGCATGAAGCGTTCGGATAGGTATTAACTACCTTTACATCTAATTATTTTGTCTAGATGAAAACATTTAATATTCCATCTTTTTATAAAAGTTCAATTATTGGTCCCTTAAAAGATGCTCGTAAGAAGACTGACCCACGCAAGCAAGACTTCACGCCTACCCTACTCGATTTCGGCCCTGTTCAGTTTTATATTTCAAGGCATTTCGGTTTCTGCTATGGAGTAGAAAACGCCATCGAAATTTCTTATCGTGCTTTGGAAGAAAATCCAGATAAACGTATTTTCCTTCTTAGCCAGATGATTCACAACCCTGCGGTAAATGATGATTTACAGGGGCACGGCATCAAATTCATCATGGATACGGACGGGAATCAGCTTATTCCTTGGGAAGAAATCACTCCACAGGACATTGTAATCACACCCGCATTTGGAACAACGATTGAAATAGAAACCCAGCTCAAACACAAGGGAATTCAGCCAGAACTTTACAATACAACTTGCCCGTTTGTAGAAAAGGTATGGAAACGTTCCACTAAACTTGGCGAAGATGATTTCACCGTTATCATTCACGGAAAACAAAAGCATGAGGAAACGCGTGCTACATTTTCACACAGTTACCAAAATGCTGCTTCACTCATTATAAAGGACCTGAATGAAGCGCATATTTTAGGGGAAATCATCATGGGCAAACGCCCAATGCATGAGTTTGAAACACTTTTCCGCGAACGCGCATCTGAAGGGTTTGACCCTACAACTGATTTTAACAGAGTTGGTGTGGTTAACCAAACAACCATGCTTGCTACGGAAACTCAAGCGATTGCTGATCATTGTAAAAATGTGATGATTGAAAAGTTTGGTAAGACTGATTACAAGTCACATTTTGCTGATACGCGCGACACGCTTTGCTACGCGACCAACGACAATCAATCTGCCACTTACGGTCTGATGGAAGCACATGTTGATTTAGCCATTGTAGTTGGCGGCTACAACAGCTCCAATACATCTCATATTGTAGAATTACTGGAAGAGAAATTTCCAACCTATTTCATCAGTTCTGATAAGGACATAAAAGACGATGGAAACGTTGAGCATTTCAATTTCCATGATAGCAAGTTGGAGTTCACGGAACAATTTTTACCCACAACAAAAACACCTTTGAAAATTGCCTTAACCAGCGGTGCTTCTTGCCCAGATGCTGTTGTTGACCGTGTGCTTCAAAAAGTACTGAGCTTTTTTACGGAAAGCAGGGAGATTGGAAAAGTGATGGAGGAGTTAGAGGTTATCTAGACTCTAATCAAGAACGATTCGGGAAACGTGTTCAATTGAGTACTTTCGCGCTTCGAATTATGGCTAAAATTTCTAAGACAAATAGACCGTCCATTATCAAGGATTTGAAGAGCAATGACGAAGCATTCGCTCTGAAGGCAATTGAAAAAATCAAAAAAGGTGGTGACGCATCTTACATTAATGATGTGTTGGAGGCGCTTTCTGCCACCACTGAACTCGGTATTGAAAATGCCACCTCGCAACTACTTTTCGACCTAAAAGACAAGGAAGCCGTTGAGGAACTGGTGAATCAATTGAGCAATCCAGCTTTTGCTGAAATTCGAGTTCTAATCCTTTCTGCCTGCTGGCAATCTGGCATAGATTTGAGTCATCGACTACCTGATTTCATTACCGTTGCAACTATTGGAACGTACATGGAATGCCTAGAAGTTTTGACAGTAGTTGAGAATTGGGAGGCAATCAATGATCAAGAAGCACTAGAAAACGAGACAATTCGTCTGAAGGCATTTCTATCAGAATCGGACACTCCTGAGAACGATGAGATGATTTTCAGTATTGTGGAAGAATTAGAAAAATTTGTTGTGCAATAGTTTCCCAAGTTGACCGTTAACGAGCCGTGATCATATAGTATGCACCAAATAATCAAACAACTCTTTTTCTCCCTTGCGATTATTTCGTGCTTCGTTTCGATGAATGCCACAGCGCAAACCAACAACGATAGTTTGCTTCAGTTTTCGGGTGTTTTACTTACGAGAGACAGTTTGGTTGCTATTCCGTTTGCTAACGTTCTTGTTAAAGGAACAAACCGCGGAACTATGTCTGACTACTTCGGGTATTATTCGTTTGTGGCCAAACGTAGCGACACCATTCAGTTTTCTTATGTCGGTTTTAAAGAGGCGCTCTTCACCATTCCAGACTCGTTAGACCGAAAAAACTATTCTTTGATTCAAATGATGGACCGAGATACGATTACGCTGCAAGAGGCCGTTATTTATCCGTGGCCGACCAAAGAGCAATTTCGCGAAGCATTTCTAAACCTCCGTTTACCGGAAGATGACAAGCAGCGTGCAGAGCGCAATTTGGCAAGAGCTGATATGAAAGAGCGAATGGAATACATGGGCATGGATGGAAGCGAAAACTTCACCTATGCCATGCAGCAACACGGGGCGCAATTGTATTACGCTGGGCAGCTTCCTCCAAACAATCTATTAAACCCATTGGCTTGGGTCAAGTTTATTAAAGCGTGGAAAAACGGAGATTTCAAGCGAAAGAAAAGAGAGAGATATTAAGCTTGAAAAGATTCTTATCCATACAACCGAAAGCGTGGTTTGTAACGCTTTTATTACTTGCAATTTGCGGTCAATTGTTTGCGCAAAAAGCTACCGTTACGGGTAAACTACTCACCGAAGAAAACGAAGGAATTGCATTTGCGGCTGTTGCAGCAATTGGATATACAGGTGGCACCACAACGGACAGTTTGGGAAACTACACACTCTCGATTCTATCTAACGCTAAGGTTAAGGTTTCGTTCTCGCACTTGAACTACGACACGCAGGTTTACGAACTGGAATTAGCAGTTGGCGAGGTCAAAAAACTGAATCGTATTCTCAAATTCAAGGAGAACATCATCAATGAAGCGGTAGTAAGTGATGATGCTAATCGGGACAATACAATGATGCGCGTTGACCCAAAAATCGCCCTCGAAATCCCAACGATTAGTGGCGGAATTGAAGCGGTTCTAAAAACACTTCCAGGAGTTAGTTCCAACAATGAATTGAGTTCGCAGTACAACGTACGTGGCGGAAACT
>JBLIGB010000078.1:0-7539 GCA_047636795.1 Bacteroidia bacterium
AGGAATTGCTGGGGATAGAATAACCAATAAATTCTACGGTGCCGAGCTTCTTGCAGCTAACTGCAATGATGATCCAGAGTGCATTAAAAATGCACGTAAGCAAAACCGAAGAATTGAGATTCGCGTTCTAGGCGAATAGCCCCAAAAGTCTTCTTTTAATACAAATGTTGATACCCTTTTTAGCGGGAAATCAGTATGCCCTCACATTTTTGCCTTCCATGTAATTGATGAAGGCGCGGTTTACAACACGGTTTCCGCCTGGTGTTGGGTAGTTTCCTGTGAAGTACCAATCCCCTAAATGGTTAGGGCAAGCGGAGTGAAGGCCTTCAATGGATTGGAAGATAATCTTCACTTCTGCATTGATGTTCGTAGGAGATATAATCTCTGCAGACTTATCCGAAATCTGCTCTGCAGTGAATGGCTTGTAGATTTCCTTAACCACATTTACGTTTTCTTCAATCGGCAAGTCCATTTGCGCCAATGCTTTTTGGTAAACATCTTCTAGGATGTTTTCCTGCTTCGTTTCCTTGATGAGTGCTATGGCAGCACGGAAAGCCATGAAGTCGCCAAGCTTTGCCATGTCAATTCCGTAGCAATCTGGGTAACGAATTTGTGGAGCGCTGGAAACAATCACAATTTTCTTTGGTCCTAGGCGGTCTACAATTCGCAGAATGGACTGTTGTAGAGTTGTTCCTCGAACAATAGAGTCATCAATCAGAACCACATTATCCTGACCTCTAACAACGGTTCCGTAGGTGATGTCGTAAATGTGAGAAACCAGCTCATCCCGATTTACATCATCGGTAATGAACGTTCGGAGTTTGGCATCTTTAATAGTGAGTTTCTCCACTCGTGCGCGCATGTTCAGAATCTCTCGGACCTCATCAGCATCCATCGAACGTTTTCCGTCCAAAATCTTACGAATCTTCACGGTATTGATGTAATCCTCAACTCCTTTTACCATTCCGTAAAAAGATGTTTCTGCCGTATTAGGAATAAAGGAGAAAACCGTGTTTTTGGTATCGTAGTCAATCTCCTTCAAGGTTGGTTCAACCACCAACCTTCCAAGTTCTTTACGTTCTTGATAAATGTCTTTATCGCTACCGCGAGAGAAGTAAATACGTTCAAATGAGCATGACTTCTGCTCTAACGGCTCCCGGAATTGTTCTTCCGACACAGTTCCGTCTTTCTTGATAATAAGTGCATGACCAGGCTTAATTTCCTTCACGTCTTCCCACTTCACATTGAAAGCGGTCTGAATAGCTGGCCGCTCACTTGCTACTACCAAAACCTCATCATCTTGATACCAATGCGCTGGGCGGATTCCTGCTGGATCGCGCATTACAAATGCATCTCCGTGCCCAATCATTCCTGCAATGGCGTAACCACCATCCCACTTTTTAGCCGATTCGAACAGAATATTCTGGACGTCTATGTTTTGTGCAATTAAAGGCGTGGCATCCACTTTGGAGTAGCCTTTCTCTTTGTAATCGTAATAAAGGCGGTCGTTTTCTTCGTCTAAGAAGTGACCGATTTTTTCCAAAACAGTTACTGTATCGGATTTTTCCTTTGGATGCTGTCCCAACTCTACTAATTGTTCAAAAAGCTCATCAACATTAGTCATGTTGAAGTTGCCGGCCAACACCAAATTCCGTGTCATCCAGTTATTCTGACGAAGGAAAGGGTGGCAATGCTCAATCGTGTTCCCACCATGCGTACCGTAACGTAGATGACCCAAGAAAAGCTCTCCCGTATAGGGTAGGTTTTGCTTTAACCACTCAGGGTCTTGAATGTGATCAGGATGCTTTTCAAACTCATTTTCAAACCGCCCGTTGATGTGCGCAAACAAATCTTTAATCGGGGTTGATGTATTTGACCGATGCCTGCTGATGTACCGCTGTCCAGGTGCCATGTCGAACTTGATATTTGCCAAACCAGCTCCATCTTGTCCACGATTGTGTTGTTTCTCCATAAGGAGATACATTTTATTGAGGGCATAGAAACTCGTACCGTATTTTTCTTTGTAGTAGCTGAGGGGTTTCAGCAAACGGATCATTGCAATTCCGCACTCGTGCTTTATAGCATCGCTCATGTTGGTTTCCTAAGATGTAAAAGTAACTAATTGAACAAGGTGAGGTGGAGTGTTTGGATAATCGGAACCGTTTATCTTTAGTGCTAAATGGGCATCAAACGAATGGGAGAAACCATCCGTCAGATGTCGCTTTCGAAAAACCTTGTTGTACTCGGAATAATCTCCGAATACTAGAAAAGCTTCGGAAGAATAGGTTGATGATGTAACGGTTATTTCGATAGCTGTTTAGACTAAAACGGCTTCAGAAAGTAGTCCTTCAACATCTACAAACGGAAGATCAAATGCATCTGAAACACCTTTGTAAACTACGTCTCCGCTTACAACGTTTAGGCCTTTTTTCAACTCTTCATTCTCAGAGCATGCTTTCTTCCAACCTTTATCTGCAAGCTGTAAGGCATAAGGCAACGTTGAGTTTGTAAGTGCTACGGTTGAAGTACAAGGAACTGCTCCTGGCATGTTAGCCACACAATAATGCACTATATCATCTATAATAAAAGCAGGTTTTTCGTGCGTAGTTGGCGTGCTTGTTTCAACGCATCCTCCTTGATCTACAGCTACATCCACAATAACGGTTCCTGGTCGCATTTCCTTCAGCATGTCTTTGGTAATCAGCTTTGGGGCTTTCGCTCCAGGAATGAGAACCGCACCAACAATCAAGTCATGCGTTTTAATGAGTTTTCGGATGTTGTATTCACTGCTGAATTCGGTAACCACATGATGCGGCATAATGTCGTTGATTCGTCTCAAACGAGGCAGATCGATATCTAAAATGGTGACATGCGCACCTAAACCAGCGGCCATTTTAGCAGCCTGAACACCCACGATTCCACCACCTAGAATTAACACTTTACCTGGTGCAACTCCGGGTACGCCACCAAGCAACACACCACGACCTTTCACAGGCTTTTGTAGGTAGCGCGCCCCTTCCTGAATGGCCATTCTCCCAGCCACTTCAGACATCGGTATTAAAAGAGGTAGAGACCTATCGGTTTGCTCAACGGTTTCGTAAGCCAAGCAAATCGAACCACTTTCTATCATTGCGTGTGTTAAAGGCTCACAAGAAGCAAAGTGGAAATAGGTAAAAATGAGTTGATTTTTTCGGCAACGGGCATATTCTTCTGCAACAGGCTCCTTCACTTTCATAATCATTTCGGCAGTCGCCCAAACCTCATCAGCGGTGGCTAAGATTTTAACGCCAACAGCGCGGTAATCATCATCCGGAAAGCCGCTACCGTCTCCTGCAAATGTTTCAACTATTACGGAGTGACCTCTTTTAATGAATTCATGCGCACCAGAGGGTGTAAGCGCAACCCTGCTTTCGTTATTCTTAATTTCCTTTGGAACCCCTATTATCATAACGCTTGTATTTTATTTTTACAAATATCACGAAGACAGACTTGTTTTTTGTGGGGTAAGACAATAAAAAACAGATAAGTTTTACCGCAGATGTGTTGGTAATGTGTTTCTATGCAAAACTAAATACTGCTGATGGCTCTAGGTAAATAGCAAGTTTGAGTCTTATCTAACCTCTAGTGTTTTATCCTTTTTAACTAACCGTAGTAAGGCAGCAGAAAACATTGCTCAGTTTTGAGTGTTATTTAAAGCTTTTAATATTCTTAATCGACTTACCATGACACAATTCGGTAAATTCAGAGCTGCAGCAGGCTTCCTACTAGTATTTCTTTTAATATTCGGGACGAACCGTTTGGACAAACATCATTTTGAGACCATTCAAAATAAAATTACATCGGTTTACGAAGACCACATCATGGCTCAGTACTACATTTATCAGATAAATGCGGTTGTACATAATCAGGTGCATCTTATTCGGTATGAGGCATCGACTAACTCGGTAGAATTTGCGAAAGCAGACTCTCTTCTTGCGGCTTTTGGCAACTCGAAATTGACCAAAGAAGAGACGCGTTTATTTGATCGGCTGCAAGGGCAATTAAATACTCTCGCTAATGTATCTGCAAGCCTTGTCCCTGAAACTGATAGTGTGCGGCTGTCAGATCAGCGGTTGCTCAAAGCCGAACAACAGATTCATGGCTCGTTAGATAGGCTTTCGTCCATACAGCGAGAACAAGGCTGGGACCTAAAAAAGGCTGCTCAAGCGACACTTGACAGAAATACATTCATATCGCAAGCGGAGCTTTTGGCCTTGGCCATTATTGCCATACTCATTCAGCTCATCATCTTCTACAAGCCCACGAAAGACTGAGGTAGAATACATTCTGTCTATGAATAATCATCCTTAATCTTCTTCCTGCCAGCGCTTTACTTCTACCTGTTGCTTAATGATGTCGATGCTCTTATTGATCATCTCTATGCTCATACGGTTCAGCTCTTCATCTTCCTCTTGCAGCAGCATCATATCCATGGTAACATCGGCTAGTTCGCTAATAACCTTGGAGTTCTCTTCGCTGCTCATGTCTTGCATCATTCCCTCAATTACTGCAAAGGTTATTTCAGCTACCGCTTTCTCTAGTTTCCCAGTAATGGTGCTTCCAACCAGAGGAATATTAGCGATGTCGCGTACTTCAGAATTACTGCGAACGGCTTCGGCAACCTTACGGTTTACATAAGCCCGCAATTGCTCTTGATATCGCTCATAATGCTCTTCGCTTGCAGAAGTAATTCGGCTAGAAAGCCATTCTACCAAGACTTCTTTCTGAGGACGGATTACTTCCAAGATAATTCTGCTGACTACCGGTGTGCCATGCTTCAGTTCTTCCTGTACGCCACCTAATACGTTCACAACCACCCTGTCCGAAATTTCTTCCACAATCATGGCTCTGTACCGTTCAAAAATCGCGAAAAGGCTAGATTGGTGTAGGTCTATGACTTCCATTTTGTGCAGTCTCCAAATCATGCTTCCAAAACGAAGGATTCGTAAAAACCGGAACGATGCCACCGGAACACATCCAATTACATCATACCAATGCAGGAAAGGATAGAAGAACCACTTGTGGTGTTTTTTATGGTACACAGCCAAAGCCCATCTTAGACAGAACTCTGTAATAAAGATGGCCACAAAAATTAAGTCGTAGCGGTAAAAATTGCGGTGCAGATGTGTGTTGTACCAACTATGAAATGTAGGAAGCTGCAGCTTCAGGAACTCGTTCACAAAATCGATGTTGAAATTCCACTCTACAAGAATGTATAGCAGGTTTATAACCACTAAATTGAGCATGAGCAGGTCAACCAGAAACAGAGCGGCTCCCCTTTCGCTTTTGAATTTAGACCAATTGATTGTCATCATGAAGCGCAATGTGTTCAATAAATTTTAGAATCAAAAAGAAGCTAGGAGTTCCCTCCTTCCTTTTGAGACGCTTAGAGTATGGAATCAGGAAAGCAGGTACGGTATTTTTGCTTTTCTGAATGGATTGAGGAACATCAGAATTTAAACCTGACTTGAACCTTGATATCCGTTCGGCTTTTGCCTGAAATCGTTTCAAGCCCCGAACCAATCTCTTCCCTGTCGCTCCAAAACAAATTGGAAACCCGAAACCATGCATCAATGTTTCGGTGTATGCTGTAGCGCAGCACGAGGTATGCTTTCATACCCCGGTTGTAGTATGCAGGGAAAGAGTAGCCATAAAGCACATCGCTTTCGTAAGCGTAAATACGAGCATTATACGTCTCGGTATCGAAATACGCCAGACGGGCACTGAAAGAAACCGGGAAACTCAACGCCTTATAGACTACATCTTGGTAAATCATAAAGCCTTGTTCAACCCCTCTTTCACCACGTTTGTAACGCGAATATTCAATACGATTTTTGAGTTTTATAGACTTACCAAGCTTGTATGAAAGATTAATTCGATAGTAGTTTCTAAGTTCATCTTCTGTACCTCTGATGGGTTCTTGGTTAAAGGTCGAAGGCTCGTTAATTTGTCTGTTTTTTTGACGAAATCGAAAGTAAACCTCGAAAGTTTTTGATGGTCGGTAGATAAGTTGTCCGATGGTTTCATATCCAAATGATAGTCCGTTTACTTGAAATCTCAACCACGGGAACCTGAAAACATCGAAGAAGCCATTCAAATACCAATTTTTAAATGGGGCGATGTTGAAGCCGAGATAATATCCCGTTTCATTGTTCATCCGCGAGTTTTCCGTTACAGCATTGGCGTAAAGCGCCTGATATTTTGGCTGAAGGTGTCGCACCATAGCCGTAATAGTTACGCGCGGGTCTATGGTCATAAACACACCGTTAATGGTGGCAAAACCAAGGTTTTGACTAAGTGCAAACTCTCCAAAGAAGTGGAAGTTCTTCCAGATGTAGCTGTAATCTAGTCCGTAATTGCTGTTTTGTTTTCCCGAAAACTCGTTGATGTTGTAGAGCGCATCACTCCGTTGAATATTCTTTGAATACTGATAGCCAATTGCTGTGATTCCAATGGAAAGACGTCTGCTTTTGTAGCTTACGTTTCCGCCATAAACAGTCTCCGCTATTGATTGTCGGTCTTCTAATTCGCCTGGCGTTCTATGAAAGCCGCTACTGAAAATTGAACTTACAGTTTCTTCCTGTTCGGTTAAGGTATCAGTAGTTGCAGAAACATTTGCATCCATCAATTTATAGGAACCAAAAGCAGTGATTTCCACCTTACCAAATTTGAGGGTTGTACCGCCACCGCGCAAAAATCGGTTTTCATCAACAGAAGTGTATGGTCGTAAGCCTTGTGCGCTTCGCTTTATGCTCACGCCATCTGAGGATTTCCCAAATGCTAAGCCACTCCAAAAAACCAAACCCTGCCCAAATTGTGCCTGAAAATCACCCAAGGCTGCCGATTTTAAAACACCCATGTTTGAAACAAAAAGATGACCCGAATAAAAGTCAAACCCTTGTTTCATACTTCCTTTAAAGAACTCTTCGCCAGCATCTTTCTCCATGGTTAAACCCCAACTTACTTTGTTGGAGTATTTAAAACGATAACGTGCATAATATTTTTGTGAACTACCGAGGTATCGTCTATTCGGACTTTCCGCTAAAACGCTGTCTTCAATTGCCGAATAGCCTTCTTGCGGATCCAGCACCTGTTGATAGCGCAGAATCAACTCATGTGTACCTTCTTTAATCATTTCCCGAAAAGAAAACGAGGTGGCATCTGGGTTGTCGGAAACCTTTATGAAAGGCTCAATTTGCCGAATCTGCGATACCGAAAAACCTTTTACTCCCTGAAGCTCGTAAATGTTGAGAAGCTTACCATTCGTTTCAATATGGCCCATGAGGTTGGCAATCGAAATATCATCCAACATGGGTAATTGCGCCAGCTCATTTGGCGTTGTATTGTTCATATTTATCGGGTGCTCAGAGAAATAGAGGAGGTCATCTAGAAGCGTATTAAAATCTAAGCCTTCATCGCCTTCGCCTAGTTGTTCGGCAATCGTTTCAATTCTACGCTGAATGATGTTTTCTTGATTAGGATTGTCTTGTGCAAAGACAA
>JBLIGB010000079.1:0-7365 GCA_047636795.1 Bacteroidia bacterium
CCGCCCCAAGGGGATGCGTTATGATCGCTGTGCGATGGACCGGCTGTTTGACTAACGTGTGCTGACATTATTTAGATTGCTTATAAAGACTTGATTTTAAGCCGATGCAATTTTAACGAATAATTAGTAAAAACAAGAACAGATAAAGCCATAGAAGATCTAAAAAGTGCCAGTAAATTGACCCAAGATTTAGGGGAAGTACATTCTGCTGCGTAATTCTACCTGAAAATGTTTGGAACAATAGCACTAAAAGCCAAATTAGTCCTCCAGCTAAGTGAAAGATGTGTAGACCTGAAAGTATATACAGAAACGATGCACTTACATTGAATGTATCTTGAATTCGCTCATTAATAGGTTCAGAATAGGAAAGGTCTGCGGGGTTATAAAAATTTCCGTTGTCGTAAAGCAGTGGCTCGCCCTTACCCATTATCACGTAGTCTACGCCATATTCTCCTTTCAAATCGCCTAAATGGCCTAAGAAGAATTTCCCCTCTGATTGTAGTTCAGACCAACCTAAATATTGAGTGCCAGTGAAACCAAGCCCGAGAATTAACGTGGCAACCAACCAAATTTTGAGACCACCCACATTACCAGCAACAATACTTCTCTTGGATAGGTAAATAGTAAGACTGCTAGCAATTAGTAAAGCAGTGCTGATTGCGAACATCTGTGGCAAATCATCTTTCACCCAAAAGTGGTCTGCTTGAAGCACGATATACGCACTCGTGAACGCAGCGAAAAACATGGAAATACTTGCTGCTCCTAGCCAAACCACCATTTTCTTGGCTTGACCACTACTAAATTTCATTTTCGATTCATCTTCCATTACAGGAGCGTATCAATGAGGTAAGCCAGTTGTACTACTGGTAGATATACGAACGAGCCGAACATCAACTGCTTTGCGTCTTCAGTAGACAATGATCTATATAGTTTTGTTGCTTGTAAGGCGAAAATTATTCCTGCAATTATTGCAATAACTGCTGAGAAAATCCCAGTATAGCCGAAAAACAGAGGCAATAAGCTAACGGGAATCAGTCCAATAGTATAAATGAGTATTTGAAAAGCACTTGCCTGGTCTCGCCCTCCTGATGAAGGCAACATTTTGAATCCGGCTTTCATGTAATCATCGTTAACGCGCCAGGCAATGGCCCAAAAGTGTGGAAATTGCCAGATGAACTGAACGGAGAACATCAGCCAAGCGAGTAACGTAATTTCTCCGAAACCTTCGGTAGCAGCCACACAACCCAACATAGTTGGAATTGATCCTGGGAACGCTCCGATAAAAACGGAGAAAGGCGTTTTTCGCTTCAAAGGCGTATAAACAACCGTATAAAGGAACAAGGCAATAAAACCGAGAATACCACACATCGGATTGATGAAGTAGCCGAGAATTCCTATTCCGAGAATTCCAAAAGATGATGCAAGAATCAATGCTTCAGGAACTGTCATTTTGGAAGTGGGCAACGGACGGTTTTTCGTGCGATCCATCAACGCATCGAGGTCGCGTTCGATAATCTCATTGAATCCGTTGGATGCGCCTGTCAGCAGTGTTCCACCAATAATCAAAGCGACCATAGTGTAAAGGCTGAACTCAGAAGCGGCTAACCCGTAGCAAATAACGGACGACAGAACGACTAACGATGCCAGTCGAAGCTTCAAGAATTCTGAATAGTCTTTAGCTTTTCCCATGAATGTGACGCCTGCTGAGGCTGATGTCAATTCTCCCGTGGTCAATTTATACTAGCGTTTAGCCTAGCTCTACAACTTTGCTTTTACTTCTACAATCTCGTAGCCCTCTATGACATCTCCCACTTTGATATCGTTGTACTTATCAATGTTTAGTCCACATTCAAACCCTTTCGCCACGTCTTTCACATCTTCTTTGAAGCGTTTCAGAGAAGCGAGTTCGCCAGCGTAGACCACAATTCCATCGCGGATTACGCGAACCTTTGTGTTCCTTCCGACCTTTCCGTCTAGTACCATACAACCTGCAATTGTTCCAACACGGGTAATCTTGAACGTTTCTCGAACCTCGATATTTCCAACAATTTTTTCTTCGAATTCTGGCGCCAACATGCCTTCCATCGCAGACTTAACTTCCTCCATTGCATCATAAATAATGCTGTAAAGCTTAATTTGAATCTGCTCCTGTTCTGCAACCTTTCTAGCGCTAACCGAAGGTCGAACTTGGAAACCAATGACAATGGCATCTGAGGCTGAGGCAAGAAGCACATCTGATTCAGAAATCTGCCCAACACCTTTCATGATAATATTGATAGCAATTTTCTCTGTTGAAAGTTTTAATAATGCATCGGAAAGTGCCTCGATGGACCCATCTACATCACCTTTCACAATCAAGTTCAACTCTTGGAAATCTCCAATAGCAATTCGCCTTCCAATCTCATCCAACGTTATGTGTTTATGAGTTCGGAGACCTTGCTCTCGTTGTAACTGCAGTCTTCTTGTTGCAACAGAACGAGCTTCCTTGTCGTCTTCCATCACATTAAAAAGGTCTCCCGAAGATGGTGCGCCATCTAAACCAAGTACTTGTGCTGGCATAGACGGTCCAGCCTGACTCATTGGTAAACCACGCTCGTTGTAAAGGGCTTTTACTCTACCACTATGGCTTCCTGCAAGCAGGATGTCTCCAATATTTAGCGTTCCGGATTGAACAAGCACGGTAGAAACATAACCACGGCCTTTATCAAGTTCCGATTCGATGACTGTTCCAACAGCACGTTTTCCTGGGTCTGCTTTTAGCTCAAGCAATTCTGCTTCAAGTAATACTTTTTCCAACAAGACATCAACACCTTCTCCAGACTTAGCTGAAATTTGCTGACACTGATATTTTCCACCCCAATCCTCAACCAGAATATTCATCTGTGAAAGCTGCTCCATAACCTTGTCTGGATTGGCACCGTCTTTGTCCATCTTGTTAAGTGCGAAAATCATAGGAACACCTGCTGCCTGCGCGTGATTGATAGCCTCTTTTGTTTGAGGCATCACACTATCATCAGCTGCAATTACAATAATGACGACATCTGTTACTTGAGCTCCACGAGCACGCATAGCGGTAAACGCTTCGTGGCCAGGTGTATCTAGGAATGCGATACGTTTTCCGTCACCGAATTCAACGCCATAAGCGCCAATGTGCTGGGTAATTCCACCTGCTTCACCACTAATTACGTTAGCATCACGGATGTAATCCAGCAAGGATGTTTTACCATGGTCAACGTGGCCCATGATTGTAACAATTGGTGGTCGGGTTGCTACTCTTTCATCATCATCCTCTTCTTCAAGGATGGAATCCTGAACCTCTGCACTGACAAATTCAAGTTCGTGACCGAATTCTTCAGCAACGATAGAGAGTGTTTCCGCATCCAAGCGTTGATTAATGGAAACGAATAATCCTAAACTCATACAGGCACCGATAATCTCGTTCACTTGAACGTTCATCATACTAGCCAATTCATTCGCAGTTACAAACTCCGTAACCTTGAGGATTTTCTTTTCAAGTTCTTGTTGTTCTTCGTGCGCTTCTGTCCTTTCGGCAATGGCTTGTCGTTTTTCTCTTCTATATTTCGCTCCTTTCGACTTGGTTTTATTACCACTCAAGCGAGCAAGTGTTTCTTTAATCTGCTTCTGGATTTCCTCATCCGTAAGCGGAGTTCTTTTAGCGCGTGCTCCACGTCCGGCTGCGGCTGCGGCAGCAGCAGCGGCACCAGCTCCAGTTCCACGAGGTCGATCGGCAGCTCCAGGTGTTGTAGCAGCACCATCGGCAGGCCGTCTAACACGCTTACGCTTTCTCTTTTTATCAGCCGAATCGTTCGATGTTGCAACTGGTTTTTTCGCTCTCGGTTTCTCGACTGGAAGTTCCATCTTACCCATAACCTTCGCGCCAGCAAGTTTTTCAACTTTAGCCTTGATAACTTGATTTTCTACGTTATCAGCCTCTGCTTTTTTGCTTTCTTCAGCAGCTGCTTGATCCGAAGCTTCTTTCTGAACTCTAGCTTGTTCAGCAGCTTCCTTATCTTCTTTCGCTCTTTTGGCCTTTACTACCTCTTGTTTTTTCTTACGTGCCGCAGGGGTTAAGTCGTCTAAGTTGATGGTGCCCAGTACCTTTGGACCATCTCCTTTAGATGTTTCGAATTTAACAACCTCTTTTTCCGGCTCTTTAGCTTTCGAAACAGGTGTGGTAACGGGTTTGGCAACGGGTTCTTCGGTATTGGTTTTTTTAGCAACAGGTTTCTCAGCAGCAGGTTTTTCAGCAGCAGGTTTTTCAGCAACAGATGCTTCTACTTTGGCAGCCTTTTCTTCCTCTTGCTTTTTCTTACGAGCCGCAGGAGTTAGATCGTCTAGGTTGATAGTACCCAACACTTTTGGGCCATCTACTTTAGCAGTTTCGGCTTTAATAACCTCTTCTTTCGGTTCCGTAGCAGGTGCTTTTGCTTCTAGCTGGTCTTCGGAAGCCGCCATACGCTCATCCTTTCGCTGTTGAAGGACTTCAGCTTTTGCTTCCGCCTCCATCTTCAGCTTGCGATCTGCGGCAAATTCGTCTATCAGAATGCCATACATCTTCTGATCCAACTTGGAGTTGGGGTTAACATCAGCATAGCCGTTATCCTTAAGGAAATCGACAATTGTCCCTTTTCCTACATTCAGGTCCCTGGCAACGGCACCCAATCTTCTAAGTATTCCTTCAGCCATCTATGGTTATTCCTTTGTTCTATTCTTGACCAATAAATTTGTTAGTCTGCAAATTCTTCTTTCAATATTTTGAGGATGCTATCAACTGTTTCTTCCTCAAGGTCGGTTCTTTTCACCAATTCCTGTTTACCAATTTCGAGTACGCTCTTAGCTGTGTCGCAACCAACTCCTTTCAATTCGTCAAGAATCCAGCTTTCAATTTCATCTGCAAATTCTTCAAGATCCACGTCTTCTACATCCACATCTGAATCTCGGTAAACATCAATCTCGTATCCAGTTAATTGACCGGCTAAACGAATGTTGAAACCGCCTTTTCCGATTGCTAAAGAAACCTGATCTGGCTTCAAAAAGACATCGGCCTTACCAGTTTCGTCATTCAGCTCCATTCTTACAATTTTTGCCGGACTAAGCGCTCTTTGAATGAAAAGTTGTGAATTATTGGTGAAGTTGATAACGTCAATGTTCTCGTTTCTCAATTCACGCACAATTCCGTGAATACGTGACCCTTTCATTCCAACACAAGCACCAACCGGATCAATACGGTCATCGTAAGACTCAACAGCAACTTTGGCTCTTTCTCCTGGTACACGGACAATTTTTTTGATGGTGATAAGACCATCGAATACCTCTGGCACTTCATTTTCGAATAAACGCTCCAAGAATCGACCATCTGTTCTTGACATGATAACAACGGGGTTGTTGTTCCTCATTTCAACTTCTTTGATAACCGCTCTTACTGAATCTCCTTTCTTGAAATAATCGCTTGGTATTTGTTCTGTTTTTGGAAGGATTAATTCGTTTCCTTCATCATCCAAAATCAAAATTTCACGCTTCCAAATCTGGTAAACCTCTCCAGTAATCAACTCGCCTTCGCGGTCTTTATATTTTCTAAATACATTATCTTTCTCCAGCTCCATAATACGGGAAGCCAAGTTTTGACGGATAGCCAAGACGGCTCTTCTTCCAAAGTGTTCAAGCTTAATTTGGTCAGACACTTCTTCACCAATCTCAAAGTCAGCTTCAATTTTTAAGGCTTCAGAAATTGGAATTTCCAATACATCGTCCTCTAATTCATCATCTGCTACAATGGTTCGGTTCCTCCAAATTTCGAGGTCACCTTTATCAACATTGATAATGACATCAATGTGCTCATCGGTACCATACTGCTTGATAAGTAATGAGCGGAAGGTGTCTTCCAAAATACTCATCATGGTTACCCTGTCAATGTTTTTGAATTCCTTGAATTCTGAAAACGACTCAATCAGATTTAAACTGTCCATTTCTCTTTATTTGAACGATATTACTGTCTTTGCTTCTTTTATTTCACTGAGCGAAATAATTACTGGCTCCTCCAATTCTTTTTTCTTCTTCTTTTCCGGCTGAACGGTTATTTTTTCTCCCGTAAACTCCGTCAATTCACCTTTAATGTTTGTGCCGTCTAAGGTTGTGACCTTTATCTCTCGCCCTACATTCTTCTTGTATTGCAGTGGATGTTGAAACGGCTCTGTCAACCCTGGTGATGATACTTGCAACTCGTAATCCTCTATCTCTCTATCCAAGTTTCCTTCAATTTGCCGGCTTATGGTTACGCAATCTTTCACGTTCAACCCTTCAACCGCATCTATATAAACTTGAATCCGATTTGTGGGAAGCACTTTCACAGATACGATGAACTGATCAGTTCCCTCGATCTTCTCCTCAATTAATGCCCTAATTGTACCTTCTGTTATCATCATTAAAAAAGGGACCTTGTGGTCCCCTCTGTCAATTCCTCAAATCGCGTGCAAATATAGAGGTTTCATTTTAAGTTGCAAAGAGTAGATATTTATGGCAAATTGTTTTTAAAGCCATCCATCATTTAAAATTACCGTCTGTATTGCCAAGAGGTTAAATCGCAGTTGTTAAATTTGCACGCCTTACACGAAATTTACAATATGTTTAAATACTTAATTCTCGTTTTAGTAACAGCGTTGGTTCTTACCATAAGTCCCGCATCAGCTCAAGACACACCAGATAGCCGACTTCTTTCTAAATTCTCGAAAAAAGAACTGAAAGCGCTAGATGCTTCAACCCTCAATTATTGGACGTTTTACTTGGAAAACAGCTTTGAAATTACGGGTCTCCCAAAAGGAAAGGGAGGTGACGCGGTTGAGCAGACCATCACCCTCGAAAACATGGATAAGGAGGAAATCAATGTGTTCAAACTCGGATTTGAACCACACGAACATGCACGTGACTATTTCCGAATTGAAGGAACGAACAAGATGATTATTGTTCTTCCTCACACTGAGATTGACAAAAAATTTAAAAGGCAATAAGCTATGATGAAAAGAATAATACTTGTAGCATTAATAGCGATTTCCGCTTTTTCGGTAAAAGCACAGATGACCGTTGCCATTACAGATATTGGTCCTGTGACGTTGGACTGTGGCGCGGGCCCCGCTTTCGAACACATTTTTACCGATGACAATACGGGAGTTGCCTACCCTCCAAACTCAAACTTTAGCGTCACTATTTGCCCCGATGGTACGGCAGGAAGCAAGGTTACTCTACGGATGTTTCCAGAAGTGGGAGATGTTTGGGATGTGCATGGTTCAGACACGCTTTTTGTGTATGATGGAACAAGTGCAAGCGCCCCGCTGATTGGAGGGTTTAACT
>JBLIGB010000080.1:0-7314 GCA_047636795.1 Bacteroidia bacterium
GAATGCAAATGAAGATGAGGTGTTGAAATTATGGGAGGGTCTTGGTTACTATTCCAGAGCCCGAAACCTACATTTCACAGCTAAGATTGTCGCCAATGAATTGAGAGGAACCTTCCCCAATACGTATAAGGGCCTGTTAGAATTAAAAGGAGTGGGGCCGTACACTGCGGCTGCCATTGGATCTATTTCTTTTGGTTTACCCGTTGCTGCAGTTGATGGTAATGTTTATCGTGTGATGTCGAGGTATTTCGGAATTATGGAATCCATTGATGAAACCCCGACTAAGAAACAAATCACGGAACTAGCCAATGAAGTTCTTGAGAAGGAACATGCTGGTAATCATAATGAAGCGGTGATGGAATTGGGAGCGACCGTCTGTTCCCCCGTGAATCCAACTTGTCGCGAATGCCCGTTACAAAGGGGTTGTAAAGCATTTGCAAATAACATCCAAAGTGAACTTCCGATCCGTTCTAAGAAAACGAAAGTCCGTGATCGATACTTTTATTACTCAGTACGTGTTTGTAATGGGGAAGTTTTGATTTCAAGACGAGGGGCTGGCGATATATGGCAGGGGCTTTATGAGTTTCCACTTATTGAGGTTGATTCAAGGTTGGAGGAGTCGGAAATCATTAAGTTGCTTAACTTAAGTTCAACAGAGGTGGTTTTCAACGTTTCTTCGGAGTTCAAACATATTTTATCGCATCAGCGGATTTATGCCAAGTTCGTATTGATTAAAAGCGGTAGCTTTGAAAATTCGGACTTCATAAGGGCTACGTTGGCGGGATTAGAGAGTTTCGCCTTTCCAAGATTGATAAATCGCTACTTGGAAAAACAAAGGCTTGCTATTGTAGTGTAATTTTAGAATCTTTGTTATAAACCAAAAAACAGGAAATTATGGCAGGAGTTAATAAAGTAATACTTATCGGCAACTTGGGGGCAGACCCAGAAGTAAGAACAATTGAAGGTGGCGCTAAGGTCGCCAATTTCAGTATTGCCACTACTGAGCGCTACAAGGATAAATCTGGTAACCCGGTTGATAAGACTGAATGGCACAATATTGTAATGTGGCGCGGTTTGGCTGAGATTGCTGAGAAATACTTGAAAAAAGGCTCACAGGTTTTCATTGAAGGGAAGCTAAGAACACGTTCTTGGGATGACCAGAACGGTAACAAACGCTACACAACAGAAATACTGTCTGACAACATGACCATGCTAGGTGGAGCACAATCTGGTGGCGGTCAGTCACAATCTTCAGCACCAGCTGCTCCGCAGCAAAATCAAGTGAATGAGCCAAAGGCATCATCGCTTGATGATATTGACGATGATCTCCCATTCTAAAAGATGGTTGGTTTAAGTTTAACGAATCCGTCCTGAATTGGAAGACCCTCCAGAACCGGTTTACACTCTGCTTGAAATTGTCTTATTGGCAGATTGGTTGCCTGTGAGCCTTATTCTAGGGTTGGCAGTACTTGTTTTCTTGCTTGCTTGCTCCGCACTTATTTCCGGAGCGGAAGTGGCTTATTTCTCACTGTCACGGGCTGATATTGATAAAATGGGAGAGTCTTCTTTGCGAATGCGGAAGCAAGCGCTAGCTCTTCTCAAAAAGCCAAAAAAGTTATTGGCGACTATTTTGGTGGTGAACAATTTCGTGAATGTGGGAATCGTCATTCTGTCAACCTATCTCACCGCCAAGAACATTCCGGAGGAAAGTCTTAATTATCTCTTAGGAGGAGTTATTCCGATTGGAAGGGTAATCGAGGTATTCGGAATCACACTAATTGTATTACTATTTGGCGAGATTATTCCAAAGGTCTATGCGAATCAGTACGCAATTGCGTTCTCCTCAATGATGTCTTTCCCGCTGTATTATATGTCTATACTTTTTACGTTTTTAAGCGTGCCGCTTATAAAAATGACCACAATTGTCGATAAGCTGGCTTCGGCTGGTAACGGCCAAATTTCGGTGGATGAGCTTGGGCACGCTCTTGAACTAACGCGGCCAGAGAGTTTAAGGGAACGAGAAGATCAAAAGATTCTAGAGGGTATTGTGAAGTTCGGGAACACCGATGTAAAGCAGATTATGAAACCACGTACCGATGTGGAAGCGTTTCAGAATTCCACAAACTATCGTGCGTTGCTCGAAGGAATTCTGGAATCGGGCTATTCTCGCGTACCTATTTATGAGGAAAGTTTGGACAAGATTCTTGGAATCATTCACATTAAAGACCTGCTTCCTCACATGGATGAACAGGATGGATTTGATTGGCAAAGCCTGATGCGTTCGGCCTTTTTTGTTCCGGAAAGTAAGATGATCGATGACCTCTTAGAAGAATTTCGTGAGAAAAAAGTCCACCTAGCAATTATAGTTGATGAATACGGGGGCTGCGAAGGTTTGGTCACTTTAGAAGACATCATCGAAGAAATTGTTGGTGATATTTCTGATGAGTTTGACGATGATGAAGTGGTTTATTCAAAGTTGGATGAAGACAACTTTGTATTTGAAGGAAAGACCAATCTCAAGCAATTCTATCGTGTCATTAAAATTGATGGCGAACAGTTTGAAAAGCACAAGGGAGAAGCAGATACACTTGCAGGTTTCATTTTAGAACAAGCTGGTGAAATCCCCGGTAAGGACCAGAAAGTAAGTTTTGAGAATTACGAATTCATCATCGAAAGCGTAGATAAAAGGCGTATCAAACGAGTAAAAGTCAGACGGCAACAAACAGAAGAAGTGGAAACAGAATGAGAAATGCTGCTTTTTTAATTCTACCTCTTTCCGTCATAGGGTTTGCTTCCTGTAATCAAGATTATACGCCAAAGCCACGTGGGTATGTACGAATTACTCTTCCAGAGAAGGAGTATACCCCAATTGAAACTAGTTGCCCGTATGTATTTGAGATTCCAACTTATTCCGTTTTTAAACCTGACACACGCCCACAGTCAGACTCTTGTTGGTTCAATATTGAGTATCCACAGTTTAAAGCACAATTATATTTCAGTTACAAGCCAATTCATGGGAATTTAGCCCAGTACCTTGAAGATTCAAGAGAACTGACTAACAAGCACATCAGCAAGGCGTCTGGAATTGAAGAAACGCTTGTAATTATATATGAAAGGCGCGTTTACGGACTGCTTTATACGGTCGAGGGAAATCGTGCAGCTTCACCTATTCAATTTCATTTAACCGATAGCACCGACCATTTTCTCCGAGGAGCCTTGTATTTCAACGTGACCCCAAACAATGATTCGCTTGCGCCTGTGATTGATTTTTTAAGAGAGGATGTTTTACACCTGATTGAGACATTTAACTGGCAATCATAGAGCCAGTTCGAATCTGCGTTTTCCTTCCAAAAACCGAATACAGATAAACCTGTGCTCCGAAAATGAGACAGGACAAGAAAAGGTGTAAGGGCTGTGCCCAAGATGGCACAGAAAAGTATGCCATAACGATTCCGGAGATGGTGGCAATACCCACAAAAACAGCTAGGTAAATGGATGCTCTAAACACCGCATTATAATGATGTAGGTATTTGAAAATCTGATAGCAGAGCCAAGCGTTCCCAAATAAAAGGAGAATAGAGAAAGACCGATGCACTTTGAAAACCCAGTCAAGTTGTTCAATCCAAAGCTCTCTTTGTGTGTGTTCTAAGGTTTTTGCAATTATATCAATCTGCTGTCGAACCTGTGTTCCAAGTAACACTTGGATAAGGGTCAGCCCAATGAGAACCGCCAAGGTATAACGCATCGTATTACCCATATTAAGTGTTGGCAAGGCACGCATTCCGGATGCGGTTTTTACGTAGAGGTACATCAGCCCAGCAATAACTAAAAAGGCCAAAAGCATGTGTGCGGTCAGAACACCCGGAAGTAGATTGGTAGAGACAACCACCGATCCCATCCAACCTTGAAACCCGGTAACGATTATAATACCGAATACAATTAGCGGAATGCTTCGCTTCTTTTTCCAGTGAACAAGTGAAGCCCAAAATGCGGCCAGTAGAAACAGCCCAAGTAAAGCACCTGCTAAACGGTTCACATATTCAATCCAAGTGCGCTGCCAGATGAAATCCGTCTCTTCATAAATGCTTGGGTCCTCGCTTATTTGGTCTGCCAATTCGGTCCAACCAAGTGGTCGAATCATCTTGGCTAATTTTTGGTTTTTCGCTTTTCGAACTTCGATGTAATGGTCCTTGTAATCTTCTGGAAGTTCGGTTATACTGGTAGGAGGGATGTACCTTCCAAAACACATCGGCCAATCTGGGCATCCCATTCCTGAACCCGTCATTCGTACAACCGCACCGGCAAGGATTACCAAATACGTACATAAAATAGAAGCTTTAATTAGGCTTCTGAAACGATTCTCTTTTCTATTATTAGTCAACATGGCTATTGATGACAAAGTTACCAAATAGGTGTTTGTGATAATGACAAAAGGACGGCAATTGCCGTCCTTTTGTCAATTAATAGTATAGAAAATCAGTGTCCGAACTCAGAAATAAACTTAATTCGCACTAATCGGATTTCCTCTTCCGAATAATCTTCCTCTCCAAGTTCAACAAGAGCAGCTTCTAAGCTGTCAGTCTCGGCATCATCCTGAAAGTATTCGTAAATGTCGTCCTGTTTGTCTTCATCAACTTCTTCGTTAATGTAGTAGTCCAAGTTCACCTTAGTTCCTGCACTTACGATGTGTTCAATTTCCGTTAACAGGTCGTCCATCTTTAGCTTTTTGGCATCGGCAATGTTTTGCAAATCCATCTTTCGGTCAATACTTTGAATTATGTAAACCTTGTTGCTGGATTTGTTGACTACGGTTTTAACAACCATGTCTTGCTCACGCTCAATCTCATTCTCTTCAACATACTCTTGAATAAGCTCTAAGAACGACTGACCGTATTTCCGTGCCTTTCCAGCGCCTACTCCAACAATGTCAGTAAGCTCGTCCATTGTAATAGGGTAACGGAAAGCCATGTCTTCCAACGATGGGTCTTGGAAAATCACAAAAGGAGGAAGGTTTTCCTCCTTTGAAATATCTTTTCGTAATTCCTTAAGCATGTTCAACAGCATATCGTCTGTTGAGCCTCCGCCTTTCATAGCACTTGTAGGCATGGCTTCTTCGGCCTCACCAGCAGCTTCAAAATCGTGGTCGATTGTCATCATAAACGAGGTAGGCTTTTGTAAATAAGCTCTTCCTATGTCTGTGATTTTTAGTAGACCATAATTCTCAATGTCTTTGGCTAGGAACCCGTTGATGACGGCTTGTCTCACGAGTGATCGCCAGTAGGGCTCACCTTTTTCTACTCCCATACCAAAAGCAGGAAGCGTATCATGCTTGTAGGACTTTATCTGTGTTGATCCAACTCCAAGCATGATATTCGCCACATGCTTGTCTTTGAATTTCTCTTTGATGTCAACAACCGTTTGAATAATGGCTTTTAAATCTTCTTGTGCTTCTTTTTGCTGTTTCGGGTGCTTGCAATTATCGCAATGCGCATCACAGCCCTTGGAGTCATATACTTCTCCGAAATAATGTAGGATGAATTTTCTTCTACAAACGGATGTCTCTACATATCCTACTACTTCACCTAGAAGCTGCTTCCCAATTTCTTGTTCAGCAATTGGCTTTCCTTGCATAAACTTCTCCAGCTTAGCAATGTCGTCATAGTTGTAAAAAGCGAGACAGTTTCCTTCTCCGCCATCGCGCCCAGCACGTCCGGTTTCTTGGTAATATCCTTCAAGACTTTTAGGAATATCGTGGTGAATAACGAATCGTACATCTGGCTTGTCAATTCCCATTCCGAAGGCAATGGTAGCGCAGATAACATCTGCGTCTTCCATCAAAAATGCATCTTGATGTTTTGCTCTTGTATTTGCATCTAGCCCTGCATGATACGGCAAGGCTTTAATGCCGTTGACCTGAAGTGTTTCGGCCATTTCCTCCACCTTTTTACGACTGAGGCAATAAACGATGCCCGATTTGCCTTCGTGCTGCTTCACAAACCGTATCATGTCGCGGGCAACATTTTTGGTCTTCGGACGAATCTCATAATATAGATTGTCTCGGTTAAATGATGACTTGAACACGTTCGCATCCGTCATTCCCAAGTTCTTCTGAATATCTCCTTGAACCTTTGGAGTGGCAGTGGCAGTAAGTGCCATTACTGGAACATCTCCGATGGCTTCAATCATAGGACGGAGCCTCCGGTATTCCGGGCGGAAGTCGTGTCCCCATTCAGAGATGCAATGCGCTTCATCAATAGCAACCATTGTAATATTCACCGACTTGAAGAAGTCGATATTATCCTGCTTGTTCAATGATTCTGGCGCCACATAGAGCAATTTCGTAATGCCTGCTTTAATGTCGGCTCTAACCTGTTCTGCTTCTCCTTTATTCAGGGATGAATTAAGGTAGTGGGCGATGCCTCGTTCTGAACCAAAACTGCGAATGGAATCCACTTGATTTTTCATCAACGCGATAAGCGGTGAAACCACAATGGTTGTTCCTTCTGTTATTAGGGCGGGTAGTTGATAGCAAAGCGATTTTCCTCCGCCAGTTGGCATAATAACGAAGGTGTCTTTACCATCCAATACGCTTTTGATAACTGCCTCTTGGTCTCCCTTGAATTTGTTAAACCCAAACTGCTGTTTTAACGCATCCTTCAGGTCTAATCCTACTTCTGTGTCCATAATTTTTTCCGTTGTGCTTTAAAGATAACGATTTGATGGTATGAGTAAAGCTCAATTCCGTCTTTTTATTCCAACAGCATGAAATTGCCTATGGAACTTTTAAATCGACTGCTAAAAGTGAATATAAAAGGCGTTTAAAACCAAAAATATCCGATAACAAACGTTGCAGAAACTAGATATTGTCTTTGAAAGACACTATTTGGGACTCAATTTGCTCTCTGTCCACTTGAGGTTGTTTCGTGCCCGCTCAAATTTGGGGTTAATCTCCAATGCCTTTTTACATGCCGCTGCAGCCGCTTGCCAATTTTTCATAGCGTTGTAGGAGCTGCATATATTATTGTAGGCTACCGCACTTTTAGGATTTAGCTCCAATGCTTTCTGGCATGATGCGATACATCCTTCGTAATCTTTCTGTTTATACTGGGCTAAACTCAAGTTGATGTAATTATCAGATGTAGGACTGGAGGTTACCAACTTCAACTCCCTTTGTAGTTTTTCTTCAGGCGTTGCACCAAGCAAACGAAGCCTTTCGCGCATTTGATTGATGCTTGAATGTTTGGGGCTTATGTTATGACCATCTTCAAGCAATTGCACGGCTTTATCTGTATTACCATGCTTAAGCATTGCTCG
>JBLIGB010000081.1:0-7210 GCA_047636795.1 Bacteroidia bacterium
AAAGCTAGACCGCCATTTCTCAGTCGAATAGTGGCGTCAAGTTTTGGCCCTTGTTCCTTTGTGAAAGGACCGTTAAGTGTAAAGATGATATCAGCATTGCCGTCTAAATTGAGCTTACGTATGTTCTCAGGGATTTGTGGCCAAATGTTAGGGAGCAGTACAAACGGCTCTATGTTTCCAGCATAAACCTTCATTTCCATGTTGGTGCCATTTTCAATACTCGTCCATTCTGCATCCAATACCATTTCATTACCAGCTAAAATGGCGTTACCCATCTCAACCGTATAGATTTTGTCTTTGGAATTGATGTTGAGAACACCAGCCAAACTCAATGGCAGTTCAGAAATCCTGTCTTTGCCTGTGGTTGTTAAGCGTTCCATAAATCCGCTGAGACTTAAACCAAGTCGCGTGTTTTCGTTGGTGAAACGGCCTTTAAGTTTCGATTTATCGGAAAGGAACTGAATGTTGAGATCTACTACTCTATCATCATAATCAAGGTAAATATTTTCTAGCGTTAGAATTTCAATACTGAAATCGACTTTCTTGGTACCGTCTTTTGATTCAACCTCTTTCCAAACACGGAAATTCCATTCATCTCTTTCGTTTCTTCTGAGCTTGATAAATCCGTCTGTAACGCGTATTCCTTCAATTGTGAACTTGTTTTGAATAATTTTAATCAGGTTGAATTGAACAAATGCCTTCTCAACTTTCAGCAGCGTATCTGTCTTGAATGAATCTTCAATCTGAATATCCGATATCTGAACAGCCACAAGCGGGAAGTCCTTCCAAAAAGAAAGAACTACATCTTCATTAAATGAAAGCTCTGTGGTTATGGTTTCACGAACGCCAACCAGCGCATACGCTTTTAAATCATCAGCATATTTCCATGTCACGAAGCCAGTGATGCTCACCAATAGAACGAACAGTAGAATAATAAGGAAGACAATTCTCTTTAACCAAATCATGTATCATACAAATGTATCGGCACCAGTAGTTGTAACGGGACGAGTCGCTTAGAAGTATTCAAATTGTAGTGTTAACAACCATATTTCCAGTTTTAGTGCCTTTTCCTACCAATTTTAAGGTATTTATCAACATTCTAGAACATAATTGCTCGTTTTTATTACGTTTGCTGTTCTCATAAACCAAACCCACTTTATTATGAAAAAATCTACATTGTTTACCAACGCGCTGGTTGCAGTTTTCTTTGCATCATTCGTTGCATGTTCATCTCCAGCTACAGAAGAAGCTCCTGCTGAAGAAGCGGCAGTTGAAGAAGTTGCTGAGGAAATGGAAGAAGTTGTTGAAGAGGCTGTTGAAGCAGTTGATTCATTGGCTACTGAGGCTGGCGAAGCTGTTGAAGAAGTAGCTGAAGAAGCTGCAGCAGAGTAATTCTCTCAATTTTTTGAATTTGAAAAGGCCGAGCATTTGCTCGGCCTTTTTTGCTTAAAATCTGAGTAGGATTAAGTCGCGGGTAAAACTTTCGTCCGCACCTCACCAAAACCAACACGCTTACCATCTTTTTCGCAGAATGCTTTCATAATTACAGAGTCGCCATCCTGAAGAAATTTTCGTTCTGTTCCATCAGGCATAGTAACTGGCTTTGTTCCTTTCCAAGAAATCTCGAGCATAGAACCGTAACTGTCTGGAGTAGGACCAGAAAGAGTTCCAGAACCGCACATATCGCCAACCTGCATGTTGCAACCGTTAACCGTGTGATGCGCTAATTGCTGCGCCATGCTCCAATACATGTACTTGAAGTTACTATTGCTGACAGTTTTCGCGTCACCCCCTGAAGTCTCAATAATCGCTTCTAGACTAATGTCGAAGTTGTGGTCTTTCTTCATTTCCAGGTACGGAAGAACCTTTGGGTCTTGCTTGGGACTTGGTGTTCTGAAAGGTTCCAACGCTTCCATGGTAATAATCCATGGCGAAATTGAAGAAGCAAAGCTTTTTCCAAGGAATGGTCCAAGTGGAACATATTCCCATTTCTGAATATCCCTTGCGCTCCAATCATTGAAAACTACCATCCCAAAAATGTGGTCTTCCGCTTCTTCAACCGGAACGGAACTTCCTAACTCATTCGATTTACCAACGATAAAAGCCATTTCTAGCTCAAAATCGAGCAGGCGGCAAGGACCGTAAGAAGGAACGTCTGCATCATCAGCTTTCGTTTGCCCTTTCGGACGATGGATGTCAGTTCCACTTGCGATAATTGATGATGCACGACCGTGATAACCAACCGGAATATGAAGCCAATTTGGAAGTAAAGCATTGGCAGGGTCACGGAATAGCGTTCCAACATTTGTAGCGTGTTCTTTACTGCTGTAGAAATCGGTATAATCACCAATACGAACGGGTAGGCGCATTTGCACTTCATTTACATCTCGAATGGCGTCCAATCTCAAAGCTTCATTATCGCGAAGCTCACCATTATCAGCAGCAAACAATTCTTGAATACGTAATCTAACAGCATTGGTAATTGGCTTACCTAGTTCGATGAAATCGTTTAGAAACTGGCTGTCCAGTATTCCTTCGGGAAGATTGATACCTGAGAAAAGTCCAGCTTTATGCAAGACATCTAGATCAATTGCTTTGTCTCCGATACGCGTAGCTGCGCGGGGTTTTCCGTCTGTGCTTCCAATTCCAAAGGGAATATTATCCAATGAAAAATCGCTGTCTGAAACTATCTTAATCCAACTCATGCTTTTAAATCCTAATATCCTATTTGCCAATTCTTGTAAGTATTCTCTCTATAGTTTTTGCTCAGATACAGTAGGTTACCGTAATGCTTGCCTTTTTTGAATCCCAAGTGTCCCATTTCGTAAATACCGAAAAGCGCATATCCATGGTCTTCTAGAATTTCATTAACATCTCCGAAGTAGGTGTTTCTTTTGTTTGAGCGCATAAAACCACCTTCGCAGATAATGGCTGACACTCTACCTGATGCTAAAAGCTTTCCTGCACCCTTCAGCACTGAAATTTCGTGTCCCTCGGTATCTATTTTCAAAAGGTCAATCTGTGAGATGCTATTTTTTTCAACGAAGTCGTCCAATGTTTCAACTGTGATGTTTACTGTTTCGTACGATTCCATATCTCGTTTGAGTTTAGCTTGAAACTCATTGCTCAAAGAGTTTAGTACAGAGGCTTGATTCTCCATTACTTGAATTTTCATCAACTTCTTTTTGTCGCCAAAAGCGATATTGAAAAGATGAACATCTTTTTTGTCCGAACAATTTTTTTGAAGTTTCGTAAATGTTTTCGGAATTGGTTCGAAACTATATACAGAAGCTCTGGGGTAAAGATTCCGGTAAAAGTCAACTGTCTGCCCTATGTTCGCACCAACATCGAAAATTGTTTTAGGCTGCAAACCAATTTTATGAACAAGATCCACAGCGTAATCAGTTCCTACCGACATCGTTTTGGCCTCATGTAGGTACAAGCCAAAACAATCCAGTAAAATTTTCCTGATTTTTGAGGTTATTCTCATAGGCAAGTTTGTTGCCAAAAGTAGTGACTTACGGCAGATGGACTAGGATCGATATGATCGGTTTACTTTGTCGTAGTGAAAGGGATTCTGAAATACATCATTATTGCTCTGCTATCAGTCCCCTTGTTACTGTGGGTTTCAGCTGAGCTGATGCTGGTTGCACTTGAATTAGATGCTCCTGAGATTCAAGAAGCTCAGTGGACTTCAGAAGTTGACGAATCGAATGATAACGCTAAATTACTTGGTGATAATTGGTACAGACAAAACGAACATGGACTTTGGGAGGCTTATATTCAAGGAGCTCCATATGAACGAGGGGTGATTTTCGGTCAATTGGCCGAAGAGCAAATTGTGTCTCAAGAAGAGAGTTTTATTGCTCAGATTCAAAAATTAATCCCGTCAGAAACGTTTTTGAACACGCTTAAATACGGTGTGGTTTTCTTTAATCGAGATTTGGATAAGCACATTTCTGAGGAACTTAAAAAGGAAATTTACGGGGTCTCGAAATCGTTCTCAGATGAGTTTGATTTTATTGGTGATAAATACAGCCGAATTCTAAACTACCACGCAGCACACGATATTGGCCATGCTTTACAAGATTTGAGTATTGTGGGCTGCACAAGCTTTGCGGTTTGGAATCAGTATTCCGAAGATTCTAGTCTTGTAGTTGGCCGCAATTTCGATTTCTACATGGGCGATGATTTTGCGAAAGACAAGATTATTCTCTTCATGAAACCAGACAGTGGCTATGCGTTTGCAAGCATTACTTGGGCCGGATTTATGGGCGTGGTGTCGGGAATGAATGAGCACGGGTTAACTGTCACGCTTAACGCAGCAAAAAGCTCAGTTCCTACAGGTGCAAAAACACCAATTTCGATTCTCGCAAGAGAGATTTTGCAATATGCCCGAACAATAGATGAGGCCTATGCCATTGCCAAATCTCGTGAGACGTTCGTTTCTGAGTCTATACTGATTGCTTCTGCGGAGGATAAAGCAGCGGCTATTATTGAAAAGTCTCCAGATAAGATCGATATCTACCGACCAAAGGACAGTCGGGTAACCTGTGCGAATCACTATCAGAGTGAAGCGTTTAAGAACGACTCCGTAAATGTTAAGAATATAAAAGATTCAGATTCTGATTACCGCTTTCAGCGTTTAAATCAATTACTGGAATCTAATTTCCCGATTAACCCGAATGAGTCCGCTGATATTTTGCGAAACCAGAAAGGTTTGGATGAAGTTGAATTGGGAATGGGAAACCCAAAAGCGATTAATCAGCTTTTAGCACATCATGGAATTGTTTTCCAACCTGAAAAGCGTCTATTATGGGTAAGCACAAGCCCGTTTCAGTTGGGTGAATTTCTGTGCTACGACCTGAACGAAGTCTTTGGGGAAAAAGGCAAAGTGTTGGTTGATTCCCTGTCGATTCCTGCGGATGGTTTCTTGGGGTCAGACTCTTACCAGAGCTTTTTACGCTACAAGGAACTCAAGAATCGGTTATTTGGTAAGATTGCTTTGAAAAAAAAAATTGAATGGAACTCTGAGTTGGAGAATGAGTTTATTAAGAGTAACCCTGAGAGTTACATTACTTATTTCATGTTGGGAGATTATTATCTTGAACAGGAAGATTTTGAAAAAGCGAAAGACTATTATGCACTCAGTTTGAGTAAGGAAGTAGCATCGGAGCAGGAACGGAATAAGATTAAAGAAAATTTGGAGCTATGTCATTGAAACAGATAGAAACAAGCCAATTGGCACGTGAGAATTATTGGTTGAAATCGTTGAATGAGCACATCCAATATTTGAAAAAAAATAGCTGGTACTACAAAGATCAGCTTGCTTGGGCGGGACCAGCAGCTACGGTGCTTGAGGAACTTTCAGATATTCAGAATTTCCCCTTTACGGAGAAGGACGATATCGCTAGCCGCAATGAGGATTTTCTTTGCGTACCGATGTCTGATGTGCGTGATATTGTAACCACATCTGGCACATTGGGTGGTTCGGTGGCTAGTTATCTTACTCAGAAAGACTTGAATCGCTTAGGTGTGAATGAGGCTGGTTCTTACGTGTTAGCTAGCTGCACGAAGGACGATACGTTCCAATTGTTGACCACCATAGACAAGCGTTTCATGGCTGGGTTGGCATATTTCCTTGGCGCTAATGAGTTGGGTGCACGCATAATCCGTTCGGGCCCGGGAGCATTGCAGTTACAATGGGAAAGTATTCAACGGTTTAGTCCAACCGTTTTGGTGGCTGTACCGAGCTTCATTCCACGACTCATTAAATACGCTCTTGAAAATGGAATAGACCCGAACAAGACGAGTGTAAAGAAAATTGTGTGTATTGGGGAAGCTGTTCGTGATGTAAACCTTCAGCCCAACTATCTCGCGCAGCGTATAACGGAGCAATGGAATGTGCAGCTTTTCTCGACTTACGCGAGTACCGAAATGGCCACGGCTTTTACCGAATGTGAAGCAGGAAACGGAGTTCATCTGCAGCCCGAACTGATGTTTGTAGAGGTATTGAATGATGATGACGTCCAAGTGAAAAATGGAGAGAGTGGGGAAGTGGTGGTTACGCCTTTAGGAGTGGAAGGCACACCTGTGCTTCGTTTTCGTACTGGTGATGTTTGTCATTACTACAATGAACCTTGTAGCTGCGGACGCAATACTCCGCGTCTTGGTCCTGTGGTTGGGCGCAAGCAGCAAATGGTGAAACTGAAAGGCACTTCGCTTTATCCGAATACCATTATTGACGAACTAAATGCTATACCTGAAGTTGCCAACTTTGTTCTGGAATTACACAGCGATGAACTTGGCTTGGATGAAGTGGTAGTGAAAGCACTTCTTCGTGGAGAAAATGCAGAATCTAAAGTGCTGGAGAAGCTAAGTGGCAAACTTCGAGTTAAACCGCGTTTAATCTTGGCGAGTAACGAGGAAATCAATAAACTTAAGTTCAACGAGAACGAACGTAAGCCAAAGATTTTGATTGACCGGAGGGAGTGATGCGCATGATACCGAGCATTAATCTTCGGTGAAAATAATTCTCTCGCTCCATTTAAAGTCTTTACCGCGAAGCGATAGAAGGTATATCCCTTTGGCCTCAGGAGGAGTTACCAAATGCTGATTATTTCCTTGCTTTACGATTACACGTTCAGTTTTTACCAGACGCCCAGCAAGGTCAATGTAATTTAAAGACAAAGTCTCTTCAAATTCCGTGGAAGCTATACTTAATGTGTACCCGTAATTTGACTTGATTAAGTCAAATTTTCGCTGTGAGGAAGGTGTTCTAGAACTGGTTAAGACATCCTCAACTACCGTTATTATTTGGTCTGCAGGCACGTTTGTTAAAACGGTTTCAGATCCACTCGGGAAAATCACAACAATACTATCAGCAACTGAATTTGCCCCAAGCCCAAAGTGAATAATCGAGCTATTTTGAGATGCATGACTATCTCCTCCGCTTAACTCTTGTATCCAAGAATCGTTTCCAAGTACAATTTTAACGTGTGACCCAAATGCATCTCTATTACTCTGAACTCCAGTGAGTTTGACGCCTAGCCAGTGATTTGTATTTATAGTGGTATTATGGAATAGATTGACCTGAGACTGTTCTTCGCCATTACTAAGGTTATTTACCAGAATGTCTAGTTTGCCATCTTTATCTAAATCACCATAAGCAGCACCTCGGCCTTTTAATAGGGAACCAACATTTGCAGAG
>JBLIGB010000082.1:0-7079 GCA_047636795.1 Bacteroidia bacterium
ATGATTTGGCCACAGAAACACAGATTTACACAGAACAAAAAGAATGAAGAAGCTATTTTTCCGGAAAACGCTCTGTGCCTTCCGTGTTTCTCTAGCCGTAATATTTTCTTCTAATAGTGTATGATAAAGGGCTTTAAATATCTATTTATGCTTTTGGGATTTTCGGCTTGTAGCCAACCCGTTCCAGCACCGCAACCATCAAACGTAGAAACTTCGATTGAAGTTGTTGCGGAGTCGCTTCGTTTAGGCGCAGAAAGAACGCAAGAATATCTGCCCCTTTTGAAAGGAAAAACAGTTGGCATTATTGCCAACCAAACCTCCACTATTGGCAGAACACATTTAGTTGATTCGCTTGTTGAGTTAGGTATAAAAATTCAAAGCGTTTTTGCGCCAGAACATGGTTTTCGTGGCAATGCAAGTGCAGGTGAAAAAATCAAGGATGGCGTGGATAAAAAAACCGGTTTGCCCATTCTTTCCCTGTACGGAAGCAACTACAAGCCTTCTGCTGATAAACTGAAAGGTTTAGATATAGTGATTTTCGATATTCAAGATGTTGGAGCGCGGTTTTACACCTACATCAGCACCATGAGTCATATGATGGAAGCTTGTGCAGAGAACGGCATTTCCATGATTGTTTTAGATCGCCCAAACCCTAACGGACATTACGTTGATGGACCTATTCTGGAAAAGGAATCCGCCTCTTTTGTTGGCTTACACGAAGTGCCAATTGTGCATGGAATGACCGTTGGTGAATACGCAAAAATGGTAAACGGTGAAGGTTGGCTGAAGAATGGAATCAAATGCAATTTGACCGTAGTTGAGATGGACAACTACAATCGGAATGAAGTTTATGAATTACCTATTCCGCCATCTCCTAATCTCCCAAACCAAAAAGCGATTTACCTCTACCCTAGTCTTTGCTTTTTTGAAGGAACTGAAGTAAGCGAAGGCCGCGGAACGGATAAACCATTCCAGCAATTCGGTTATCCAAAAATGCCAAATAGCAACACTTCATTTACACCAAAAAGTATTGAAGGTGTAGCAAAGTATCCGAAGTTGGAGAACAAGAAATGTAGCGGTTTAGACCTTTCCACTTTACCGGAAGACAGTCTACGAAATCTTGGAAAAATAAACTTGAATTGGCTGATTGTAACGTATCAAAGCTACCCTCAAAAGGATAAATTCTTCAAAGCTGATTTCTTTGACAAACTAGCTGGTTCATCAGTATTGCGCGAACAGATTATTGCAGGAAAACCAGAGGAAGAAATTCGAGATTCTTGGGAAGAAGAATTGTCAGAGTTTGTGACGATACGAGATAACTATTTGATTTATCCTTGACGATTGTTGTTAACAAGACGGTACAATTAATCGAAATTATTTGGACCCCATAATAGAACGCGGATACCGCTGATTTTCGCGGATTGGAGAGCCACCCGTTTCCAATCGGAATCTCAGAAGGATGATACTGGATTAATCAGCAAGCTCGCTCAATATTCCTACTTCTCAACCGTTAAGACTCCATTCTCGTACTTAAACATAACGGGAACCTCCTCTAACGTACACTTGGGTTCGATTACGAAAATGAGTTTCCCTCCGATCATAAAATCCTTGTCTGTATTAAGATTTAATGGGTGGTTATACTTCGTGTCTTCAGTGACCCAATTCACTGGGCCGTTAACAAATCGATGTGGATCAGTAACCGTTTGCGTGCGAGGCGTTTCCAAGAATTCGGTTCCAATACTTAAATCATCATTTGGTGCCACTTCAACGCTAAACCTTCCTTTAAAATCCGTGGTAGAATGCGGAGAAACGAAGAAACTACCGCCATACAATTTCATTGAGGTGACCAACTTGAATTGACCGTCTTCTGCCTTTTCAACCTTAAAATCGACATCATACGGATGGCTCACAGCGATTTCATGGTCAATCAAAGGAGAAGCGTACATACTGACTTCCAAAACAGGAATACTGCACGTTCTCTTATCCAATTTGGGATATTGCTGCACCCGCAATTCTCCATTCTCATAGAAAATATCAAACGGGATTTCTTCAAAGGTGCAAGTTGGTTCAATGGTGAAACTGACCATTCCTGATACTTTAAAATCTTCTTGGGAATTAATCTGAAGAACACGTTTGTAAGTAGTCAGTTCTTTGACCCAATTAACGAAATTCCCGAACTGATCAGTCTCTTCAACAGAACGAGGAATTTCTTCATAGGAATCAGCCATTGTGAATTTGTCATTCTCTTTGGATACAATTTTGAAGAGGCCTGTAAAATCGTTGTTGGAAAGTGGAGATGCCGTATATGCGCCATTATGAAAATCGATAACACTCACTAAACGATATTGGCCATTACCAGCATCTTCAACAGAAACTTTCAAGTCATACTCATGATTGTAGGGCTCAGAGGAATCAATCAAAAAAGACCTGCACAACTCTGAGTTCTGAGCCGAAATAGATGGTGTTTTTTCGGTGCAACCGATTACAGCTGAAAGAACGAATAGGGCGATAACATTTTTCATGTTCTTGTGTTATTATTATTGGAACCAAATGTAGATGAGCGGCAACGATTCGTGCGTAAACGAAGTGTAAATCATTGTAAAATGAATGCAAATAATATCTATTAGCGGATTAAGACGATAACTTTGCAGCATGATTAATCGCATGGTGTTTTTTTTGATTTCGTTGCTATTTAGCTCAGCTTGTTTTGCTGATGGAGATGTGCTTTCTAAAAAAGAACAGCACATCGAAGTTTCAATGAGAATGGTCGGGCATCAAGTGTTGCTTAGTTTGGGAGATAGTTCCTCGCGAGTTCTTCCAATTGAAAAAAAGGGAGAAGACAAATACCAGATTCGTTTTGAAAACGAATTTGCGTTCAATCCTGAAAGTATTGCCTCGGTAATAGACAGCGTAATTACTGCTACTAAAATTGCATCTAATTATATAGTGCAATTTGAATCGTGCGAAACCAATCAGATTGTGCACGCTTATGAGGTTGGAAAAACAGTGAACGAAAACGTTTTATCCTGCGAAACGCGAAATCAACCCAAGGCTTGTTACAATCTCCTGATTACGATTCTGAAACCATCGACTGCCGCTTTATCAGTAGAATTAGTTGCAAATAGGGACTACAATCTAACCGACAAATACATCGTTCTCGTTATACTACTTGCTTGTGTGCTTTTACCCATGATTCTTGTTCCGCTCCTACTTAATAGAAAAACCAAATCAAAAACTAGCGTTGACCAAAACATTATTTCCATTGGTCAATACCGTTTCAACAAACGGAAAATGGAGCTTTGGTTCGAGGACCAACGAGTAGAACTAACGAGTAAAGAATGTGACTTACTGCAATTGCTGTGCGATTCAACCAACAATACAGTCGGACGCGAAACAATCCTTAAAATGGTTTGGGGCGATGATGGAGATTACGTTGGACGAACCTTAGATGTGTTCATCTCCAAACTTCGTAAGAAATTGGAAGGTGATTCGAACATCAAGATTGCCAACATTAGAGGTGTTGGATATAAATTGGTGATTGACGTTTAGGAAATTCGTCCTGGATAAACCTTCAGTGCCTCCTCAATAATTTTAACCGAGCGCTTCAAATCTTCTTCCTTCAAAACGTAGGCAATACGAACTTTCTTTTCGCCAAACGCACGTGTTGAGTAGAAACCACTTCCGGGAGCCATCATCACCGTTTCACCTTCGTAGCTGAATTCTTCCAACATCCATTGGCAGAAATCATCACCACTTTTTACTGGTAATTCGGCCATAGCATAAAACGCTCCAGCTGGCTTTGGACACGTAACACCTTCGATAGCATTCAACCCATCAACCAGCGTGTTACGTCTCTGCCTATATTCTTTCTTCACTCTATCGAAATACGATTGAGGTGTTTGCAACGCAGCCTCTCCAGCAATCTGTCCCAACGTTGGCGGGCTCAATCGAGCTTGCGCAAACTTGAGTGCATGCTCCATCAATTCCTGATTTCTCGAAACCAACGCTCCTACCCTCGCACCACACATGCTGTAACGTTTGCTCACGCTATCAATCATCACCACGTTATTCTCAATTCCTTTCAAATTCATGCACGAAAACGGAATTGCCTGGTCATAACAGAACTCTCGGTAAACTTCATCAGCAAACAGAAAAAGGTCATACTTCTTCACCAATTTAGCCAAGGCTTCCAAACTATCTTTTCCATACAATGTACCAGTTGGATTTCCAGGATTACAGATAAGAATAGCACGCGTATTTTCGGTGATTCTCCGTTCAAAATCCGAAATCGGTGGTAAAGAGAAACCATCTTCAATCTGTGCTGTAATCGGTTTTACATTTAAACCCGCCATGGTTGCAAAACCATTATAGTTGGCATAAAATGGTTCAGGAATGATAATCTCATCACCCGGATCCATGCACGTCATGAATCCAAAAATCAATGCTTCAGAACCGCCCGTTGTAACTATCACATCATCGGCTGTTACATCAATCCCCACACGCTGATAATACTTAGCCAAACCCTCGCGATAGCTCAAATAGCCTTCCGAATTACTATACTCAATCACTTTTCTGTCGATGTTCTTAATGGCATTCAATGCCACTTCAGGCGTTTCAATATCGGGCTGACCGATATTCAAATGATACACTTTTACACCTCTTTCCTTGGCTGCAGTTGCATACGGAACCAACTTTCTAATTGGCGATTCGGGCATCTGTAGCCCCTTCAATGATAATCTTGGCATATTTAAATTTTAGGCTAAAAAAAAGCCCCGACAATAATCGGGACTTTTAACTCATAAAAAACATCTTTTCTTATTCAGAAACCGGAGTTGCTCCTTCAATCGTTTTCATCTCTGGAGAATCGCTCTCAGTAGCTACTGCCTGAACAGTTCCTTTGATTTTCAAAAGGGCAGTACTTTGGTCAACAGAATTAGAAGTAATAGTTACAGACTTGCTGATAGGTCCAACACGCTTTGTGTCATACTTTACCTCAACAGAAGCCGATGCACCTGGTGCAATTGGCTCTTTTGGCCAAGTCGGAACAGTACATCCACAAGATCCTTTTGCCTTGGAAATAATCAATGGCTCAGTTCCAGTGTTGGTAAAAACAAATTCAGTTTTACCATTTCCGCCTTGATCGATAGTACCGTAATCGTGCTCAATTCTTTCAAACTCGATTTGTGGACCAGCTACTTGAGCCGAAACATAAGCGAATGATCCAACAACCATTGCCATAAGTAACGTTACTTTTTTCATGAAAATTTATTTAGGTTAAAAGTTAATTGCACCTCTTTCTGAAGTACATTCCAAAACTACAAATCACTTGTAAATTAGCCTGTTAATGAAATGTTAAAGGCACTTTTCTACCTCTAACTAGCATGCTAATTTGGGCGTTTCCGCCATGCCTGTTTGGTTAACATCAGTAAAAACCTAGTACGTGGCGGTCGGGTCGTCTGCTGTATCTTTTTCCTGCCCTCATTTCGAATGCGCTCAATGAAGCCAGAAAAAAGGATGCCGCTATCACCCCTAACGCGGGCGCTTTTTTCATAGTTCAGCAAAAACCTCAAACCCAAAACGCTGAAGTTGATTACTTTTCGGCCGTGCATCTTTTTTATCAGCCAGAATTACAAAACGGAGTCCTCCAACTTAGCGAGGAAGAAACGCGACATGCCGTTCGCGTATTACGCCTAAGCGCGGGTAACCACATTGATATTACAGACGGTAAAGGCGTTCAGTCCCAAGCCGTAATCACCGAAATTTCTAAACGCTCTTGCACATTCGAAATTCTTGAACAGACCAAAGAAGAACAACAACTTTTACCCAAAGTTGCTATTGCTCCAACCAAAAGTATTGATCGTTTCGAATGGTTTTTAGAAAAAGCAGTTGAGTTAGGCGTAAGCGAAATTTGTCCTATTTTATGTTCAAACTCCGAAAGGAGAATCATCAAGCATGAGCGCAGCGAAAAAATCCTTCTCGCAGCCATGAAGCAAAGCCAGCGCAGTTGGATGCCACAATTGCATCCACTAACTCGCTTCGAAAATTTCATTGAAAACGCACAAGAACCATTGCTAATTGCGCATTGCCGAGAAGGAGAGAAAATCCAATTATCGAATAAATTAAACCGTGATTCTTGGCTGTTAGTCGGCCCAGAAGGAGACTTCACAGAAATGGAAATTGATTTGACACTTAAAAAACAAGCCATTGAAATAGACTTGGGAAAAAGTCGTTTACGCACAGAAACCGCAGGTATCTTTGCCCTCTCCGTAATGAATTATTTGAACAACTAATAGGATGAAAACGAACACGCGTATTATGCTAAAAATTACCTCGTCTTTCATCTTCGCAATGGTTCTGTTTGCAATTTCCATTCAAGCTCAGAATTACAAACTGGCAGTTCTTAAGTACAACGGAGGTGGAGATTGGTATGCAAACCTCACCACATCGGTTCCCAATCTTATTCAGTTCTGTAATAAAGAATTGAATGCCGGTATTGACCCTGAACAAGAAGTGGTTGAAGTTGAATCAAAGTCATTGTTCAAATACCCATTCGTACATATGACGGGGCACGGAAATGTCATTTTCTCCAATCAGGAATCTGAGAACTTGAGAAAGTACCTGTTGGCTGGTGGCTTCCTTCATATTGATGATAATTACGGCATGGACCAATTCATCCGAAGTGAAATTAAAAAGGTCTTTCCAGAATACGAATTGGCAGAACTACCATTCTCGCATCCTATTTATCACCAAAAATTCGACTTTAAGAATGGACTTCCGAAAGTTCATGAGCATGATGACAAGCGACCAGAAGGCCTAGGCATTATTCATAATGGCCGTTTGGTACTTTATTATTCCTACGAATGTGACCTTGGAGATGGCTGGGAAAGCCCAGAAGTGCATGGCGATAGTGACGAAGCTAGAACGAAAGCACTTCAGATGGGATCCAATCTGATTCAGTACGTTCTAATGGGCAAAGACCCAGACAAACTGTAACTAGACTTTCGGAAGTTCCACTTTCATTAAGAACTCTTTGGTATTAACCATGTGCGGGTGCATTTGCTCATCCTCATGTAAAAATG
>JBLIGB010000083.1:0-7041 GCA_047636795.1 Bacteroidia bacterium
CTTCAAGGTTGTCTAATACTTCATCGTCAATCTTCGACTTACCGATTACCGCCTTGGTTAACTTAGAAAAAACACCTTCACGTGTTTTCTCCAAGCCTTCGTCAAGCTTTTCCTTTTTCTCCTTCGAAAAGAATCCGAATAATCCCATTGTTTTAAAATAAAAAAGCTTCTCCCTGAGAACAGAGAGAAGCCTTCGTTAAAACGTAGTGTGTTTTTAGCTGTTCTTCGCAAAAAAGTCCTTAACGTGGTCGTTATGAACTATTTCTTGCTTTAAAGCATACTGTCCAGACTTCTCAGATTTCACCATTTTGATAACCTTGGTGAACTCACGTCCTGCTCCTGTTTTAAGTGTTGCAACTGTTTTCTTAGCCATATCTCAGTTATTTAATCTCCTTGTGAACCGTCATTTTTTTCAAGATTGAATTATACTTTTTCAATTCAATACGGTCAGGTGTATTTTTTCTGTTCTTGGTGGTAATATACCTTGAAGTTCCAGGTCGTCCACTCTCCTTGTGCTCAGTGCACTCAAGAATAACCTGAATTCTATCTCCTCTTCTTGCCATTTTTTTGTCTCAAAATTTCGAAATGCAAATGTATGTTTTATTAATCATACATCAAACACAAATCGGTTTGCATTTTTTCGGGCGTTACCCAGCAGCTAACTTAGTAGAACCAAGTCGAAACCTAGAAGGGCTGGGTCGGGCTGTCTGCTGTATCTTTTCTTCGCTCCTCAGAAAAGGATGCCGCTTCCATCCCTAACGCAAAACTACTAGCTACATCGGTAGCCAGCCAAACTGTATCCCAATAGAAAAGCGTTGGTTTCCATTCGCTTTTTCCCCGCCATTTGAAGTTGAAAAATTTCAAGCCAACCATCAGCACATTTAACAAACATGCATTGGTTCTCAAGCTGAATCGTTCCGCTTTCTCCTTTTTCCCTTTTTTCCGTTTTTCTTGATTTAAAAACTTTCAACCCTATTTCTTCATTACCAGAAACCAGCGTAGTGAAAGCAGTTGGGTACGGAGAAAGTCCTCTAATACGATTGAAGACGTCATTGGCTGATTTGTTCCAATCAATCTTACAGGTTTCCTTGAAAATCTTGGGTGCTTCTTGCGATTTACCTACAATCTTCTGTGGAGTTGATGGAGCCGTACCATTTTCAATAGCTCCCAGTGTTTTCACAACTAACCCCGCTCCAACGTTCATCAACTTATCGTGCAATTCACCAGCGGTTTCATTCTCAGCGATGTCAACTTTCTCTTGAAAGATGATGTCGCCCGTATCAATCTTATGTTGAAGAAAAAAGGTAGTCACTCCCGATTCCTTCTCGCCATTGATAACCACCCAATTAATTGGAGCAGCACCACGGTATTGCGGTAGGAGTGAGGCATGCAAATTGAACGTGCCTTTCTCAGGCATATTCCAAACCACTTCTGGTAGCATTCTAAATGCAACCACTACTTGCAGTGTAGCTTTCAATTCTCTCAACTCACTCAGAAACTCTTCTGATTTAAGATTAGTTGGTTGAAGCACTTTCAATTCGTTCTCAACTGCAAATTGCTTTACTGCCGATGGCTGCATTTTCATTCCTCGACCGGCTTTTCTTTCTGGTGCGGTTATTACTCCAACCACGTTTGCATCTGCATCAAGCAAAGCTTTTAACGTTGCTACCGCAAAATCGGGCGTGCCCATAAAAACGATTCTTTCTTTACTCATTTCTTGATTCTATCAATTGGTTCGCCAAGACCTTCAAGGTTTCAGAAACCTTGAAGGTCTCAAGTGCCAAGTAATTATTTTTTTGCGAAAAGCTCGGTGCATTTTGTGTTTCTGTGGCTAAGAAATTTTTTCTCAAACTTCATTCATGCACCTTGGCGTTTTTCCATTTTCCGGTCCAAAGATAAAGGGCAGAAAATAGTCCCATAAACGCGAAATACACGATTTCTGAAGTCCAAACCATATCAAGTGGTTGGTGCCACTGGTGAACCATTCTATACGTGAAGTTCAGGTAGATAATCAACGTGCTGACCTCAATCAGTAAAGTCATTACGGTATTGCCAGTTCCTGAAACCACAGACAAGAGTATCATGGCTACAGCAAAAAGAATAATAGAAACGGATATGACGTAAACCACAGGAATAGAGTCTGCAATCAGTGTTGTGTCATTCGTAAATACCGAAAGCAGTAAACTTGGATTGATGAGGTTGAGCAACATCAATGTAATTGACGACAAAACGGTCACAATTAGAAGTCGTTTAATGAGTGTCCAAACCAAATGAGTTCCGCCTTGCCCAATGAGTTTGCTCACCAGTGTTTGAGTTCCTTGCCCAATTCCAATCAACGGAATCATCAGGACAGAATAGCCACTTCTGACCACATTAGAAATTGCTAATTCGCGTTCGCCCATACCTTCAATAATAAGGAAGAAGGTTAGCCAAGAAGCAATGGAAACCACACTCTGTACCATTACTGGGGTAGCAATTCGCATTATGGTTTTGATTAGAACAAAATTCGGTTTTGGAAAGTGAAAGCAGTTGAATTGAACTCCCAATCGTTTTCTTCTAACCCAGATTATCAGATAGATGAGGCTCAAACTCTCAGACAGAACCGAAGCGTAACCCGCCCCAGCAATTTCCATTCTTGGGAAACCCATGTTTCCGAAAACGAACCAATAATTGAACAGCAAGTTTAGAACTGCCATTATTCCAGCAGCGTAAGAAATGGCCCGCGTGTCACTAATCCCAGTCAGGAAGCATCTGTAGCCAACCACAATTGCCGCTGGAATCAATCCAATCACACGAATGTTGGTGTAGATAATCGTGCTTTCGAGAATTGCATTTGATGTAATGATTCGGGAAAGCAATTGCTCCGCGAACAAAAAATGAAATAAAATCATTGCCCCTGAAAGCGCAAGAAGCAGGTACATCATGTGGTCGAAAATTGGACCAATCTTTTCTGGTTTTTCCTCACCATGGTAGCGGGCCATGATAATCTGCGCTCCGATTCCGAGACCGAAAGCAGCCATCAGCATAATAAGCACATAGATGCCACCGAGCCCAGAGGCTCCAATAGCAACTTCACTTACGCGCCCAAGAAAAGCCGTGTCGGTTACGTTAATAACCGTTACCGCCATAAATCCGAGGATAAGTGGGTAGGAGATGCGCCAGATGTTACGATATGAAATCGTTTCGTACATCAGCTCACATGCAGCATCAAGCCTTTCAGATACTCTCCCTCAGGATGATAAATGTTTACCGGATGATCTATAGCATGCCCCAATCTTTTAAGCACACGAACGTTTCGCCCTGCGTTAATTGCAGCGGCTAGGACCGCGCTTTCAAACATCTGTGGATTAACCACTTGTGAGCATGAAAATGTAAATAGAAGGCTATTTGGAGCAATCTTCTTAAATGCCATTTCATTCAAACGCTTATACCCCTGAACAGCACGATGTCTTGCTTTAATTGATTTTGCAAAGGCTGGCGGATCGAGAATAATCATGTCGTATCCTTCCGCTTTCTCTACAAACTTGAAAGCATCTTCGCAGACGGCTTCATGGTTCTTGTCAAAGCCATTGATGATTGCGTTCTCAGCAGCCAAATCAACCGCAGGTTGCGAAATATCTACGGAGGTTACTTTCTTGGCTCCATTGGCCAACGCGTAAACAGAGAAGCCGCCTGTGTAACTGAAAGTGTTAAGCACCTTTCGGCCTTTGGAGAATTCTCCAACCAAAGCACGGTTATCGCGTTGGTCGATGAAAAAGCCTGTTTTTTGTCCGTTTACCCAGTTCACTTTAAACTTGACTCCGTTCTCCAAAACCTCCGTTTCTTCCTTCAACCCTTTTAGGAACTCATGCTCTTTAGAAGCAAGATTACGATGATAAATGGAGTTCAATTTGAGTCCGTTGATATTCTCTAACGCTTTCTTGATTTCCTTGGAGCAGTTCGCCATACCGTCTGTATGACTTTGTACAACAGCACAATCGTTGTAGATATCTACCACACAACCAGGTAGGCCATCGCCTTCGGCATGAATCAGACGAAAACAGTTAGTTTCTTTCGTAAGTAACCCTAAGCCTTTTCGTACGGCAAAAGCTTCCTGAAAACGTTGGTTCCAGAACGTTTGGTCTAATCGTTCTTTACTGAACGTGAGCATCCTAACCGCAATAGAACCATTATGATAATGGCCAGCACCGATATAGTCTCCTTGGAAATCCTCTACGCTTACCAATTCACCATTTTCTGGTTGCTCGGTAAATTTTCCAATGGCACCTGAGAATACCCAACGATGCTTGCGCTTCAGCGAGCTTTCCTTTCCCTTTTTTAGACTGATTGTTTTCATGGGCGGCAAAGGTATTCTAAAGGAGCAGCAATGAAGAAGCTATGGAAGACCAATCTTTCCATTCATATTGTAGACCAACTCGTTATTGTCGAGTAGCAGTTGAACCGCTTTAAGAATCTCTTTTTCGGGCTTTTCAATCTTATCGAAAAGCTCTTCCAAACTTGTTTCTGAATCGATACTTGACTTCACAAATTCGATATCTTTTTTATCCAAATTGAACTTAGAAAGTCCTCGGCAGATATCACAGTTACCACAACTCTTGCTGTCGCTTTCTCCGAAGTATTTGAGCAACATCTGACTTCGGCAGACCTTATCGGTTTTCACAAAATGAAGAGCCGCTTTTATTCGTTCCCGAATCAATTCAATTCTCACTTCATAAACTTCCTTGGAAATGTGGATGTCCTGTTTACGGACTCGTCCTCCGACAAAACTGAGTTTGGGCAAACCTGTTGATGGGCGATAATCAGCCACTTCTAGTTTGTGAAGCTTGCGTAGAATGGCAATAGTTTGTTCACTTGAATAACCAGCTCGTTTGCCAACGAGCGTTTCATTGATGGAGACAAATTCCTCAAACATTCTTCCATAAGAACGAAGCAGAACTTTCGTTAATCGTCCGACTTTCGGGTTGCGCATTTCTACCTCATACAACGTATCGTGATTCACAACTATCTTGAGTTGCGAGTTTGGGTTAGAATTGGCCGTGAGAATCAGATGGTCAGCTTTTTCTAAGAATGAAACAGCTTCCATAATCTCTTTTGGTTTCCATTTGTATCGGTCAGAAAGCGTGGTCAGATTAAAGTCAAATAATTCGTCTTCGCCACTTCCTTCGGCCAATTGTAATGAACTTCCAATGGAATAATAAACCTCTTTGATACGTTCACGAGTCGGAAACTCATGATTCAGTTTCTTTTGCAATTCGGTGATGTCGTAATTATTGACCAACGCAACAGCGAAACTTTCGTTTCCATCTCGGCCACCACGACCAGCTTCCTGAAAGTATGCCTCCAAGCTGTCAGGAAAACCAACATGAATTACCAATCGCACATCAGGCTTGTCAATGCCCATTCCGAAGGCGTTGGTAGCTACAATAACACGAGTTTGGTCATTTATCCAATCACTCTGACGTGTTTGTCTTTCGTCAAATGAAAGTCCAGCGTGGTAGAATGAAGCCGAAACGTTTTGTGTTTGTAGAAACCGTGCAATTTCTTGCGTTCGTCTTCTATTCCTAACGTAGATGATGGCGCTTCCGGGTGTTTTGGAAAGTATCCGCAACATGCGCCCTTTCAGATCGTCTTCCTTCAAAACCATGTACGAAAGGTTCTCCCGTGCAAATGATTTTCGGATTACGTTCTTCTTCTTGAATTCGAGTTTTTCCTGGATGTCTACAACCACCTTTGGCGTGGCTGTGGCAGTCAAAGCCAACACTGGAACCTTCGGAAGCAATTCTCTTATATCGGCTATTTGCAAATAGGGCGGACGGAAATCGTAGCCCCATTGTGAGATGCAATGCGCTTCATCCACGGCCAATAAATTCACATTCATCTTCTGAATCCGAACTTGAACCATTTCATTTCGAAGCCTTTCGGGGCTGAGATAAAGGAATTTCACATCTCCATAAACGCATGTGTCGAGTGCAGCATCAATCTGTGAAAAACGCATTCCAGAATGCAAGAGCATCGCATTAATCCCTCTTTTATTCAGATTCTCAACCTGATCTTTCATCAAAGCGATAAGCGGAGAAACCACAATGCAAATTCCCGCTTTGCAAAGCGCAGGAACTTGAAAGCAGATGGATTTTCCGCCACCAGTTGGGAGTAGGGCTAGAACGTCTTTGCCATCTAAAGCTTCCTGAATAATCTCGCGCTGTTGAGAACGAAAAGCATCAAAGCCCCAATATTGTTTGAGAATGGATTCTGGTGTGGCATTCATCTACGCCAAAGATAGTAGGCTATTTCCCCGTATCGGTAGTAGACCAAGCGTGGGCTGGAACAGAGAAAAGTGACTTTGTCATCTTCCAAGTATTTCGGAAAAGGTCTGAACCTCTATAAGTATTCAGCGCTTCTTCATTTTCCCATTTACTAAGCGTAAAGAAAACGTAAGGCCGATACATGTCTTGCACCAAATCAACGCCATGGCAGCCTTCCATTGCACGTATTTTGGTGCTGTTTGTTTCAAAGGTTTTCAAGAATTCATCTACTAAATGTTCTTGAAATGTGAGTTGAACGATGCGTGTAATCATTTGAATTCGAGACTTATGACGTCCTCGTGCTTCACGCCTAAAAGTTGCGCAGCATTTGAACCGTTAATTGCTATTTCCAGTAATCCTGAGGCACCAAATAAAGCCATTTTTTCGCCATTTGGCACATCCGAATAAGACTTGTACATCTTATTGATCACGTGTTGCTCTCGTCTAAAACGGATTTGAAACGGTCTCCCTTGACCAACCGTATCAAACAGATTACGGTCGATGTTAGTAATTACATTCCCGTATACGTCTATGTGAATGGCAAGTCCTCGAATAACAGGTCCATCAATGATTGGAACGAATGATGTTCTTTCGTTCATGATTTGAACTGGTCTGCCGAGTATTTCCATAATTCCACCTTTTGCCAAATGGCAGGCAGCAGCAGCAAAAATATCTCGAGTTGGGAATATAATAGATGCAGCCGTTTGTTGAATCAAGCTCAGGTTAACGATTTTAGTCG
>JBLIGB010000084.1:0-7028 GCA_047636795.1 Bacteroidia bacterium
CCCACCAGGCTGACAGTTATACTGCCGTACATCTACTCTTGTATAATCCGTGAAATTTGGAGTGATAATAACCGATGCAGCGGACCCTGTACAAACCGGTCCATTGTCATCATTCCTAGAGTAGGGAGTGGTGGTATTAGTACCTTGATAGACACTAATCTGCGTATCTATTGGACTCCCGCAGGTTTGAATTGTGTAGCACCCTCCTAGCAATACGGGCATTCTAAAGTATTCTCCCGGACTATAGTTAGTAATCTCTCGATATGAACCGCAGCCCAAATCTGCATTATACTGATTATCATAAAAACCACTACGCGGTGAACATTGAGTACCTGAATTGGTATTAGTTCCGCACTGTGCTAAAGCACTTTGAGAATGAACGAAGAGAAAAATGGAAGCTATTCTTATAACAACTCTTTTCATAGTAACCGATTAAAGGTTTTGCAAATCTGATTTCTCCAAGCAAAGAAGCTGATTTTTTTTGGGACAGAGAAGATAAACACCCAAAACAGGTGTAGTTATCGACAGAAAGGGTCTAGTTATCGAAATTCACATTAAGTTTCAATCCTTTCTGATACAGTTTCGCGGCTTCAGAATCATAGCCGGCAATTTGCCTTATACCAATGGCTTTTTTCCAATGAACCGGGTCAATACCAACTAGATCCAATAACGTATCGGCATGAGCAAAAGCTACGTCATACATTTCTTTCCCCATGTACATATCGCAGGCTGCATCGCGTATGCGAATGTCCTTTGGGAAGAACGCCACAGCGGTTTCGGCTTGAATTAATGCATTATCCAATCGTCCAAGTGCCTCCAACGAAAGTATTTTTAAAAAATACGAATCAGGCATCCGAGGAGAAAAACGAATGGAACTATCCAAATATGGAAGCGCCAATTCATATTTTTCTTGATTGTAAAGAGCACTCCCAAGATAAAAGTTCGGGTCAGCCTTGCCAGGAAAAAGATCTACCGCTTTACGCAATAGTTGTATGCCCATCTCAGGATTGCCGAAGGATGCATAATTAGAACCGAGCTTCAAAAACGAATAATAGCTTTTGTCGCTTATCTCAATACTCGACTGATAGTGATACGTTATATCAGGAATGAGTGAAGCGTCTCCCGTTTTCAGATACTTCTGATGTAATGCATCTGCGTAATGTTCATGTGCTTTGGCACAATTATCCAACTTACCAATATCGGTACTGAAGAGCGTGAAATTGTCTTTCCATGCTTTGTTGCGTTCAAATGTTTGAAACGAGTAGAATCCGAGTACCGATATGATTAACGCCCAAGCAATTGTCTTCTGTAACCGCTCAGAATTTCTGAATAGTCTTTCAAGCATCCAGCCTCCAAGAGAAACAACAGCAATGCACAGACCGATTGATGGACCAAAAGCAAACCTATCGGCCATGGTGTCTGGCATAGAATTCGCAAATTGGAGGAAAGGAAAAATAGCAACGAAAAAAAACATTGCACCGTAAGCAAAAATCGGTCTTAACTTACTAGTAACCACTGTAACCAAGATTAAAAAAAAAGTTGCTATTGCGCCCATGATGGGAACTAAATCACCGACATCGTAGAGTTTCAACTGGTTATAACCGTAGTAGTATACCAAATCCAAGGGCCAGAAGAAATTTTTAAGGTAGCGGAGCAGCACCAGATTAAAATTGATAATACGTTTTACCTCACCGAAATCGAGATAAGAGAAGGCATTGGCTAGGTTATTATGTTCATAAACGATTCCCATTCCAGCCGTCTCCGTTATACCGCTACCGCTTGATAGGCTTACCATAAGTATCAGCACGCCAATCAGTACCAAACCTGCAATTGGAATTAATTTAATGAGACGATTTTTGTATAAGCCATTTCCGAAGAACATAACCGTAATCGGAATAAGAGCAACCGTTACGATAGCATTCTCGCGCGATAACATGGCGCCAGTAAAAAAGACGACTGTCAACAGCAACTGCCACCATTTTGTTTGGGTGGACCATCGGAAATAGAAGATAATACTCAGCAAACTGAAGAGTAACTGAAATATCTCATCGCGACTTTTGATGTTAGCTACAACCTCGCAATGCAATGGATGAACTATAAAAAGCAGTGTTGATAACAGAGCTTTTAATCGCCATGCTGGCGGAAAAATCTCGTGCAAAAAAAATAGAATCACCATGCATAGCATGGCGAAATAAGCCACATTCATCAGGTGACCAATCTTCGGATTCATCGGAAAAAACTCCTGTTCAATGGCAAAAGTTGAGAGCACCAGTGGGCGGTATCCAATCTGGTCATGTATGTAATCTGAATGTTGCTTGTGCCAAATTTCTTCAAGGCCAGCAAACCCAGATCGTACATCTGGGTTTTCCAATATTACTATCGTATCGTCCCACGCGTAATCATGATTAAGCGTATTGGAGAATTGAAGGAAGCCCAACATGAAAACCAGCGCGTATTGGAAATACCTATTTCTGAAGATTTTCATTGCCCACGCCATTGTACTCATGTTTTATTTTTCGAGTAGGACTGCATTTTTCAACTGAAGCAATTCTTGATTCGTTGGAAACGCTTGCAATCCATTGGCGAGCGCATTTTGAGCTTTTTCGGTTTGTCCCATTTTTCCATTCAGGTTTACCATTAGAACGTAATAGGCAGCGGTCGGGTCTCCAATCTCCTCTCCCCTACCCAACGTTTCCAAGGCCATTTCGCGATTATCTGTATTAAACTGGCAAATGGCAAGTAGATAGTAATGGTCCAAATTCTGATCTCCATTTACTAGTGCATTTTCAAAATAGGGTATCGCTTTCCCGTATTCACTAAAAGACAAGTAGTACCTACCCATTTGCGTAAACGGCACAGAAAGGTCGGGGTATACTTCACATGCTTTTTTAAAAACCTCAAAAGCTTTATCTGGTTTTCCAAACTCCATGCAAGCTGCTCCAAAATCCATATATGCCGGAAGCAATCTGTCTGTAATAGTCATTGTAGCTTCATAATAATGAAGAATACTGTCCTGCAAATGAACTTGCGCTTGCGGGGTAGATTGATAATATCTTCCGTGAAGTAGAAGTGCGTAATTGTAATTGGCACGGGCACAATTATCTAAACGCTTCAAATCGGAAACAAGCAGCGTTTCGTTGTTTTTCCAAACCGCATTTCGTTGCCAACTGTAGGCAAACAATGGAACAGTCAGTATTAACAGAGCGACCGTGATTTTCTTGGGAGCAACAAATCGTTTCAATTCAAACAATGATAGCAATGCAATACAAAGTCCCATGCTGGGTACAAACAAGTAGCGTTCGGCAAAAATATCTGGTCCAATATGCGCTAAGTGCAAATAGATAGAATGAGTAATAAAGAAGAATGCCAACCCAAAACCAATTGCTTTTCGTTTGAACAATCCATATAGCGTAGCTAGCGCGAAAATTGAAACCGCTACCAACGATAGATAGACCTCTATATCTGACCATGACCTTACAGAAAACACATCGTAGGAGTAATCATATAGAAGCGGATACGGAACAATAAACCGATACACGGCATATCCTGACAAATAAACAGCAGTGGCGAGTCTATCTGCTATGTTCGCATTCCATAGCGGATTCCCTATAAATCCATCTTGAATAAAAAGACCTTTATAAATTAACTCCCAATCGTTTGATTGAAAATATTCTTCGGAATAAACATAGTTTCTGATAAGCAAGAGTAGAGCAAGGGATGTAAATGCTATTGCTACTCCGATTAAGGCTTTTTTCCAGCTAATTGGTTCTGCTTTATTTACGTAGAAAGGCATCAAGAATGCTACTCCACAAAAGGTTATTCCGCTCTCTTTTGAGTTGAATGCCAACACGAATAAAAATGCTGTAAACAGGTATAAAAAAACACTCCCACCAACGAGTGCTTTACGAAGGGAAAGCAGTCCGAGAACACCAAAAATCAGAGCCAATATTTCATCCCGACTTTTAATGTTTGCAACAACTTCTGTGTGCAGCGGATGTACCACAAAAAGTGCCACTACTGCAAATACCGCCAAATGAGATTTTTCGACTCGGAACATACTATTAACGAAGAAGAAAATGAGTGCGCAGAGTATTCCGTAGAACAATATGTTAATCTTGTGGGAAGCTGTTGGGCTCAGTCCAAATAGTTCAACATCCGTTGCAAATGACAAGAGCGATATGGGCCGGTAGCCATATCGATTCTCAGTACGTTCAGACTTGATGTTTTCAAACAGTTCTGGAATGTTTGCAAGGCCTTTCTGAACTCTTGTGTTTTCGGTAATTACAATGGCATCATCCCAAGCATAATCGTGATTAGCAGTGTTGCTGTATTGTACCACTGCCAAAAGAAAGATGACAGCAGTTTGAATCAACGTCTGCTTGTTTGCTGAAAAACCCATATCAGGTCATTTATTTACGACCTGCTGCAAAGTGGAATCCGTCTGTAATGAGAACAAATTCGGATAGCGTAATTCAACTTGATCTAAAACCTCTGGAGTGTCAATAATAAGAACACTTCTACCAGTCTTAGCCAAACCAACTGCTAAGCGTAATTGCTGAGATTCCGTTATCTGAGATGTTCCTTTCTTGTATGCAACACCATCAAACACAATCTCTTCTTCAACTTTGAAGTTCTTGAGATAAAGGTTTAACTGAAACTGATAGTGCTCATCATTAATCTTATCGGTTGCCTCGCTAATAAGCAGCGGGTACTCATTTTGATTTGCAAACTTCCCTAACGCGCGGTTATCCCTTGGGAAACACGGACCGCCAAAGCCAAAGCCATAACCCAAATACTTATTTCCTATTCGAGAATCGGAACCAATTGCGGAAAGTATCTTGTCTGGATTTGCGCCAGCCTTAACTGCGAGGTCTCCAATAGAATTTGCAAAAGAGATTTTGGTCGTCAGAAAACAGTTGGTTGCCAGCTTTGTTATCTCTGCGCTAAGCGGATCCATTCTACAATACACGGGCTTATTGAGGACCATTTTTTCGTAAACAGACTGAAGCCTATCCCCCACTTCTTCAGTTGCTTCACCAATCAGAACCTGATCAGGATATAGTTGGTCTTTGATGATTGCGCCCTGCGCGATAAACTCTGGGTTATAGGAAACGGTGTACCCGTAATTCTCCATATCAGCACTCAATTCATTGCAATAACCGGGCATTGTAGTGCATCCGATATACAAGTGTCTTGTGTTTTCAGATGCCCCAATAGTTTTCAGTTTCTCTGCTACACGTTCAACTTGCGAATGGTCATATCCACCATCCACCAGTGATGGTGTTGCTACCATTATAAAGATGTCTTCAATTCCCTCTTCAGCAATGCGAGAAATATTTGAAGTCAAATGAAGATTCTCAGCCGCAATTAATAAAGAATTGACTTCGGGCTCCACACTTGAAAAGGTTAATGATTGAAGCTGACCTAAATATGGCTGGTCGGATTCTACACCCCAAACTTCAAAACCTGAACGCTCAAGATTCAGCGCAAAGCAAAGCCCTAGCTTTCCAACACCGATTACAGCTACCTTGCTAATCATTAAGAATTATTTCCATCAAAGATAAACTCTTCAAAGTCTTTATCTGCCCAGCCCCAGTCCTCTGAATTCAGTTCCCACTTCTTTCCGTGCTTTATCATCCACTTTCCAGCCTCATCTACAGAACCCCAATCCAAACCTGGGCGTTTTTCAATAAAACGAATAAGGTCTATGGGAGATTCTTTGAAGGACTCCCACCCATCTTGATGATAGATATGATAAGAACAGGCATCTGGTGGGAAAATAACCTGTGTCATGCCAATGGCGCGGGCAGCTACAAGTCCCATACTATCAATATGAATTGAGTATAAATCTAACTCTGGGTAGCCTTCAATTCGTTCCCAATCGGTTTTGGACATCATTGTAAAATCGCCACATGCATGAGTATCAAGCGACATCATTTCGAAGAATTCCTTGGTATAGAATTTAGCTAACCAATGCTTGAACATCCAATTAAGGATAGAGGCTGTTGTTTTAAAACCATAAACAAAATTTGGTAGCCCAAATAAATATTCATGGCCAACCCTCTTACCCAATTTTGCTATGACGTTTTCCTTGGCGTATTTCAGTTGTCCTGTAAAGTCATCTATATCCATAACGGCTTCAGGAACATCTGCTCTTACGGCCCGGTAAAAGTGATTCTTTTCCAACTCAAATTCCGACAAGTGTGCAAACAACTCATCGGTGAATAAAAGGTCAATATTGGTGCACAAAACAAATTTTCCAGCAGCGCGTCTAATGCCAACATTTTTTGCCGTCATCTGAAACAATGGCAAAGTATCTGACGTCTTATAGTGGACGTGTATCTCATTAGGTACGACTACAAATTTTAGACTTACAGGGCAGCCGTTGGGTGGATGTGGAAGAACCTCATGAAGTAAAGGTCGATCCTTGGGTGGATTCCACTCGACTATCAGCAACTCAATTTCAACAGAATGTCGTTGTGCTTGAGCATAGATTCCTTTAACAAAACATTCTGTTCGCTTGAGCAAATTACCACCGTGATTATCATTTCGGGTGGTTGCAACAATACTTAGTAGAGGGGGTTTCGACATTCTTACTAGGCTACCAATTCTGGAAGTTCAACATTTTTTAAGCCCCAATTATCTGAATTAGCAACAATGGGTTTCTGATCTCTGATCATGGTTTGAGCCTTGTTCTGAAATACCAAATATACTTCTCGATATTCGGATACCTGTTCTTGCGAAGCATCGTATCTTCTTTGGTGATCTTTATGAAAGATTGGTGCTGGAAATATCACTTCTTTAAGTCTGCTTGTTGCCGCCATTACAACCATCAAGGCATCTGTGTGTAAGGACATATAAGTGTTCTCTGGATAGCCCTTCAATTTTAACCAATTATAATGATGCATCAGCATAAAATCGCCACTTACATTGCAATGAAACCTGAACTCTGCATTGTGCGGGTTCGGTTTCCATCCGATGAGCAGAAATGCATATCGTAGCGTAACCATTATTCTCAGGTGAAAGAA
>JBLIGB010000085.1:0-6987 GCA_047636795.1 Bacteroidia bacterium
TTAGCATAAACATTGGTGCTTCATTGTTTGGATACATGGTCATTTCCGCCCGTGCGTTGGTATGATATCCATCCAATCGAGCGGTTAGCTTGTGCTTACCGAATTTCATCCGTCCATCAGCATATCCTCCAAACGTTTTGGTCCAGCCAGGCATATCCATGTGTATCGGAACATTGGAACGTTTTGTATCGTCCATAGCATGCGTAACAGTATTGGCATAAACCTTCATTTCAAACTTGTCAAACCAAGTCTGAGAAGGGTAATGTTGGTAGGTCAAACCATAAATATTTGCTTTCGCGAAAAGCACATCCATTGGCAAAGCCGCATAGCCAATGTTATAGCCTTCGTCTATGATAAAATCAAACCGTATAACATCATTATCGGTAGGCATGTATTTAGCAGAGATTGCTCCGTTCCATTTCTCAAACTGAGTAAACTGAACTTCTTTTCCACCACCAGAGCGATAGTTTTGAAACTTGCGGTAAACTCCATTAGCTCTTATTGCCCATCGTGCCCGACTATAATTGAGCGAAAACAAGGCATTTGCTCCCAAAGCTGCCGATTGAAATCCAACACCAAATTCCCCACTTATCGGTTTGTTTGGGTTGATGGTAGCACCATTAGTTTCCAAGTTTACAGAACCGCCTAAACTAGAACCGAACATACTTCCAGAAGAACCGTGTTGCACAGAAACCGACTTCATATTATTCGGCTCTACATAAGAAGTTACGGGGTCCATCTTATCGGTACACGCACCGAAAATTTTCATACCGTCAATGGTCAGATTCAGTCTATCTGAAGCCATTCCGTTTAGAACAGGTTCAAAAGCGAAACCCCCACGTTTAATCATCTCAATTCTGCCGTTTTTGGCAAGAATTGCACCGGTACACGAAAACCGATTTTCCAAATAATTGTCTTCGGCCATTACAGCGCAACTGCATTCTCCAACACAGCCGCAAATTGGCCTGACGAGAATCTCCTCCACACCGAAAACCGTCTCTGCAATATTGCCCTTATTGAACAACAGAATACTATCCTGTTCTTGGGCAATGGCAGCAACGGAAATCAGCATGAAGAAGATTCCGTGAGCCAGTAATTTCATATCGCTGTTACTGTAGCGTAACCTCGAAGTAAGAGGTAGAGTCTAGCACAGTAGAGCCATCCATAATATTCAGATTGATTCTCCAAAGACCAGTCATGGTAAAGTTCACTTGGCCTTCGTAGTGTCCATCCGCAGAATGAGTTGGATCTACATTATTTGGAGAACCATGTCCCATCGAAGGCATTTCCGGAACAATTTCCACGGTGTAGTTTTCAATACCGGGAAAAGACATCATCGTCTCTCTTGAATGTAACGTAATCTCAAAATCATTGACACCAACTTTAGGGTCCAGTGGCTCCACGTATGAAATAATCAAACGACTCATAGGGTCATTAACGGGTATAACCACTTTAGTTCTCGTTGGCTCTGGATTTTTCACCACCAACGGGAAAGTCACCTCACCTTCTCCACCATTTACGTGTACATGAACCATTAGCGACCAACCCATTTCTCCTGGCATTTGAAAAACAACTGCGCATGGAAATAGACCATTAACAGCATCTGAGCTACTTGGATTTTCAAAAGGTGCAGAATGCATCATGGTTGGCATTTGCATCATTGGCATAATCTCTACATGCCCATCTTCGATTATTGCATCGGTTGCAGAATCTCGTACCTCAACAAAAAGATTCGTGTAACGAGAATAAAGCGAGTCCACAGAATAGAGGGTTACTTTCATGCTACCAGCATCTGTGTAGCCGGTTTCGATCATAACGAGTCCGTCTGTATTACTTGGGTCAGGTAAAATGTCATCATCTTCATTACAACCTGAGAATATTGCGCTCATTAGAGCAACTCCTACCATTAGGAGTTTCATTGAAACTTTCATTTGTATGTATCTTAATTAAATTAACGTGATAAAAATCTTCAGCGCGTGCGGAAGATGGTCGGGTTAATCAACTAAACCTGTGGTGGGTGAAAGATGGATTGTACGTGGTTGGAGTAATTGCCCTCGAGATAAAGGCTGTTCGCTTGTGCGAATCCTAATTCAAAGAATTTAAACTCGAAAGCTGAGGTTTCCACCATGGTTAGAACGAAAGTCATTATTTCACTTTCGGCCGCTGGTGTTTCAGATTTCTGGTCAGAATCGGCCTGAATTTGCTTAGTAAGATGACACTTACCATTACACTTCATTTCTGGCTTATCCGTGTTTTCACAAAAATTATCAATGATGTAAGCCGTATTCATTTCGTAGTTAAAGAGAATGAGCGAAGCACTCATTACTTGGACCAGCAAACCGATAATCAACAGAAATATTCCGAAGCTTTTCATTGATTACAAATATCAGCACTTGTTCTCACATAAAATTGACATGCAGCGTACCCTTGTGCGACTTTCATCATGTTCGCAGCCAAGTGCAGCAAACTCAGAAACACAAAAGTCAGATCGAACGACCTGACTTTTGTGTTTTGTGACCCTGCAGGGATTCGAACCCCGAACCTCCTCATCCGTAGTGAGGTACTCTATCCAGTTAAGCTACAGGGCCGTCCCGCTTTTTGCGGATGCAAATATAAGCAGATCATTCCTCAAACGAACGCACAAAATTTCTTCTTTGTATTGCGGTAGAAAGCACGTAGGTAATCTTTGGTTTTCCGCCTTCGGCCTTCTTTGTTCGCTTGTCGTCTTTTGTGTCACGAATCTGCGCGTTAAAATCATCGTGAGACGATACTGCACCCAGCATTCCGCGCTTGTAATTGAAGAAGAACCAACTATCATCACTTGGCTCAAAATAAACCGAAAGCTCATCGCCATTCCGCTTCTTCTTTAATTCTACCAATCCATACATCATCTTATTTACTTGATACTTGTCTACCGAAGAAACTCCAAGGAATCCTTTGTAACGATACGATCCGGTTTCGGCATTCCAAACAAGTTCAACATCTGTTAGGAATAATGTTTTCTGCAACTCCTTCGGAAGCTTTTTAAACGTTCCGTAAAGGTTAAGGTCTTGAATAAGCTTCGTTGTCTCTTCCTTCCCAACTACTTCTATCAGTGCCTTCTCATACTCAGTTCCGTAGAAGACGGCATCTAACGGTGGGAAATGATTTGAAAGTTTATCTGCGGCTATTCTCAAACACTCATCATTAAAAAAGAAATCGAGTCCTAAAAACAGTTTAAACTTGGTGGAATCGTTATTCATATTATGTTCAACTGTACCCAGTGGAGTAAGTTCAACCTGTCCGAAATCCATTCCCATATTGAGCAATCCTTGACCACGGGCAATACACTCGTTACTCAAACTCACGTAGTTCCCGCCAACAACCGCTCCTTGAAGTTTTTCTTTATTGGAGATTCGATATTCTTGGCTTTCGTTATCGAAGTGCAAATAGCCAGAAGCAGCAACTATATCAATATCATTTGCCTTTACCTTTTTAGAAAGGAAGGTTGGATAGACCACTGTAGAATCCTTGCTGATAACTACACCGGATGACATCGGTTTGCCGGTTGCATCCTTTGGGTCTTCAGGTATCGGTATGTAGATACTATTTGGGTCAATATCGGCATCAAATGCTAGCCAATCGCGTGTAATTCCAGGGCAATCATGCTTAATTCGTGTGCTACCATCGTATGTCAGAAACTCCTTACTGGCAAACAACTTGGCCTTGCCTTTATAATCGAAATTCGGACTGAGCGTAAATGCTGCATCTTCTGTTATTGTACCCTTAGCAAATGTTTGCTGAGCAGAATCTACTCCGATAGTGGCGAAATCGATAAGCTGCTTAGCCCCCGTTACGTCTGTGTAATCATACTTTCCATTGGCATTGTAATTCCATCTTCCAAGCACGTTAGCGGTAGTCTCGTAAAACGTATGGAACTTTGTAATTCTGTTGGCAACAATCTTTGAATTTTCCAATGGATCCATAACGGCCTGTGGACGAATAGTCACGTTACCACTATCCGGATAAATGATGGCGTCAGCCACATCGATATGGTCAACTTTTTTGGCAGAGATAATAAAATTGTCAAGGTCAAATTTGGTCAATGGAGACTTGAATTCGAGGGAGTCTTGGTTAGGATGTGTTGACACATATCGAGAACCCTCACCATCGGAAACAACATCGATATCTTTCTGATCAATGTTCCATTTAAACTCATCTATGTAGCAGATGTATTGATTGACAGGAAAATCAACAAAATCTCCACCCGTGTTCGATTTGAAATCGCCTAGACGTTTGTCCAAATCAATATCCATCTGAACGTTGCTAGTTTTAAAAGCATAAGACGTTTCTGAAGCTCCTTTCAGCTTAAAGCCAGCTGTATCAGCATGAAACTTTCTATATGCGAAATTGAACTTATTCGAATTCATATAGCTGTCTGAAAAGTCGAGATTTCCGAATCCATCCAGTCCTTTCGGAGACAGGTCTAACCCACCATGATGCGCCACCTCGCCCTCATACATATCAAACGGATTATCCAGCTTATAAGAGTAGAAATGGTCCAGTTTTGGTTCCCAATGCACCTTTACAGCAATACCTTTTACCGGTGGATATGCAACTGGAATTTCTTGCTTAGCAATAACGTAGTCTTGAGCAATTCCGTTTACAGAATCAGGGTAAAAAATAAAGTCCTCAGATTGAGCTACAGACGTGAGATATTCAATATTTCCATCACCTCTCAACCCGTCATGGCTCAGTTTTATAGTCGCCTTATAATTACCTTTTCCACCGAACATTGCAAGTCCTTCGGACGGTGTTTCCCGGACGAAACCAAGCGAAAAATCAGGCTGAAGTGTGAGCGTTTCATCAAAATCGGGAAAAATACCTGCTGAAACAAAATTCCCATCAAAGGCCAAGCCTTCCTTGGTGAAGTTTTCAAGACTGTCAATACTAAAAGGCACAAGGTGCATGTAGAATTCTTCCTTATTATACGCTCCATCCTGTATAGATCGCTTATCGTAGTAAACAAACGAATCGTCCGTGCTATTGAATAACGGATAGCGAGTATGATTCACCAAACCCGATTTGTTATCGGGCCTATCCACCAATAATTCACCCTTCAAATCGCGAAGCACCGTTTTAACAGCTCGAATTCTCTGCCGCCCTCTATCGTCTGGCTCACCATCAGGCACCTTCAGTCTAAGCGAATCAATCTTATTCAAACTGATTTTAAAGTCGTCATAACTGAAGTAAAAATCAGAGCCAAAGAAATCCAACCTCCCCCCTTTTACTTTTCCATTGAATAGGAAATCACGATTCTTTTTCAGCGTCAGTTCTTGTTCATAAGGGAACACAATCACATCCTGAGAATCAGAAAGAAAAACTCTTCCAACTCCATTTAAATCCATATCCCAATTCAGCAAATTGAGTTTTGCATTGGGCATTCCTTCAATTGTAGATTCAAATTGCAGAATATCGTAATCGGTTTTCTTTGAGCGCGATAGCACATAATGCTCCAACCTGGACTTCAGCTTCACCAATTGTTTGTCGTAATCATAAGTCATAAAACCAGAATTCGCTAGGTTAATCATAAACACCTTAGTTTCACTTATATCCGCTTTAAACAACCGCGCCACCTGTTCAACACTAAGCTCGTCTGTGTCTAACTCCTTTGCATATTTTCTGATTTTCCATAGCGGATGAATGTCTGCAGTTCCGCGGATACGATCATATCTGTACTCGTCATAATAACTCTCCGACTCAAACAACGCGCTACTTTCTGCACCACCCGAAATATTCGTCAAATCCATCCAATCCTCAGCCATATTCCAGGTAATTTCATCCACGTGCATATCCACTTGGTGATACGTATCGAAAAATGGGCTTCTACCTGAGCCCTCCCGCTCTTTTGTAAATACAACTTCATGTCTCTCTACACTATAATTTAATTTTACTCCAGGGTGATAAATGGAGTCTTCTTCATGAAAGAAAACAACCTCAGCACTTTTAGAAAGGATTTTTTCTGGTCGAATAACAAACGACTTTGAACGTGCCTCCGCAAAGTATTCGTTCTTCTTTGTAATATGGTTTAGCTTCTTAAAAATGAGGGTGGCTTCCTTTTCAGAATCTCCCGAACCGATGAATCTGATGCCATGCTGCGAAAATCCACCAGAGTAGTCGATATCTTTATAAAGGTCCTCGATAAGAATACGCTTGTTGTAAGAATCGAATCTTGGGTAAGAAGCAGACTCCTCATCCACATCAGCAAGAATTTTTTCTGTCAGAACTCCCAAATGAGGTTCATCTAAATAATCAGGATGATGGAACGTGACTGAATCAATTGTGTATTGAGATTTGGTTGCGTCTATTTCATAATACCCAATTTGACCATAGGTCTTATTTCGATCAAAACCTGCCCGACTCCAATCAATCCTTCCTCCCTTTCCAACCCATGTGGTACTGGTTGGGTAGTAAACGCCTTCTGTTCCATAAATGACAGAACTATCACGCTTTGAATAGGCTTTCAAATCAAGTTCACCAAACACAATCTTGGGAAGCGAATCGAATTCAATCTTATAAGCATCATACTTAGCTACCCACTTTACCGCTTGCGATTCAAATAGAATATAATCTGCAAAAAGTCCCTTGCATACTTCTAAATAGTCTGTAAACTGCCTTCTTGACAGCTTAGTGATTGTTTTTTCCATTCCATCGTGGAAAGCATCGAAATCTGATGCCGGTTTCATGCTCTGCGCAAAGCTCATCAAGGTAAAGAGGTAATTTTCAAAATCGACCGCTTTCTTGCGCTTTTCAAGCATGAGGTCAGATACGGTGTAAACACGCTCTTTTTGTTGCGGACTGTAATGACCACTGTTCCAAACCGGCAAGAAAGTTTCTTCTACAAGCTTCTTAGCTGCTTTGGGGTCTCCCATGGCAAAGAAGCCTTGAAGCTCCTCGATATACTTCTCGTTTTCGTGGGTAAACGATTTTAATTGTTGGGCGCTTGTA
>JBLIGB010000086.1:0-6795 GCA_047636795.1 Bacteroidia bacterium
AGAAGCATTTGTCCGAAACGTGCAAAGTCCCGCGCATTTGAATTGAAACAGCAAAAAGCCAGCTCATTTCCATCTTCATTATCAACGTGCCACTCTGCAGAATGACTTGCACCAAGCGGCTTCCATAGCTTTTCTGAAGCATATTCAGCCAAAGACTTTCCGGTAGCTTCAATAAGCGCAAGTCCGAGTAATTGCGTGCCGCCACTTTGATACTCGTATGACCCCGACTTTTTACTTACTGGAACTTCTTCCATCATCAGCTTTTCTACATCTGGCCCGTAGTACAATTTGGCGGTAATGTCAAAAGGGTTGGAATAATGCTCATTAAAGTCCAAACCAGCTGTCATAGTAGACAGATTTCTGAGAGTCAACTCCTCGGCAAATTCGCCTTTCAATTCGGGAAGGAACTTTACGGCTTTTTCATCCCAACTTTTTATAACCCCATCCTGAACAGCACATTGAACAAGCATCGTTGTTACGCTTTTAGCCATGCTAAAGGAATTACTCTGCGAATCCGTTCCATAACCATCCCAATACTCTTCAAATGTTAACTCTCCACGCTGCGCGATAAGAAAAGCCACTGAACGAGTTTTCGTGAGGCTGGTTCTCAATTTCTCAGATAACTCGACCTTGTTGTAATCAGGAGATATTATCCACGGATATGCCGTTCCTCCTTCAACGGTTCGGGTGTCAAAAAACTGAGCATCGCTGATTGTAGCCGAAGTATTGCCATGCAGATAAGCTGCCCAAACTCCTTTCAGGAGAAACTGATTGCCAGAAGCAATGATAGCGGTCAACAAAAAGAAAAAAATACCTGCAATTAACTTTAACACTCTCATTTTACAGAAATAACTGGTTACAAAAAACGGCATGTCTTAGACACACCGTTTTTCAATTCAAACTCTAGTTGATTTTACTTTCTTGCAAATTTGGAGTCATCCACTTTTGCAGCTTTTACTGAAACAACTTCTTGTGAAAAAACAATCTTACCATCTGCTCCACGAGTTTCCATTTTAATAGGAAACCCATTTGCTTCAATACTTGGCATGTTGCTTCTAAGAATAGACGGTATATCTTTAAAACTTATCTTCAAATCATCTGTCAACCAGTAAGTTGTTTGATTTTTCCCGTTGAAGTAAATCGCTCGAGTACATATATATCCATTCATGCTTACGCCATCTTTTTCAGACAATAATGACTGTGCAGAAGCACCTGTTTTCATAACCGATTGGGGAATATTGGTAACATGTCCTTCGGAAACCATATCAATGCCCTTTTCATCTGAAATGACGGCATATTCAGTAGTATGTTCTCCTGCCTGCGACTTAATATCCATTCGACTTTTATCACCTTTTAAATACCAAGTTAGAGACGCTTTTTCCTCCATTTCTTCATTCACGGTATTCATCGTAATGACACCTTCAAAATTTTGCGCAAATGCCCAATTTGAAGAAAAGACAGCAATCAACATATAAACGATTTTCATATTTCTCATTTCAACTTTCATAGTTAGATTATGGCCCTACTACTCCACGAAGGAATGACGTATTGTAAAGGTTGTCCGAAATGTTTGTAGTAAAACCATTACGCTTAATCGCAAATCCTCCATCGCCCGGTGCGGGTGGTGGAATTGGTATTGGAAGAGCCAAGTTGGTAACTACAGGAATGACTACAGGACCTACAAATGGAATGTTCACCACCACGTTTACAGAAATGGTAATCTGAATGAAACCTGATGTTCCTGGATAACCGTAAGGGCCTCCGTCTCCACCAATCGCATTTGGATTAATTTCAATCTGAGCAGGGCCAACTGAGAAAAGAATTGGAAAGTTGAGAATACCGCCTTGTCCTGGCACACCAAACTGTCCCCCAGTAGCATCAGTTCCTCCACTATAAAATGAAAGACCGATAAGACCTGGAGGTTGATCGCCACCTTCGCCAAGGTTAGCACCTCCTCCTCCTCCAGCACCAATGAAGAAACCAAATGCTGGAGCAGGTGGTGGAATAAGATTACCCGTACTAATTGAAAACGCCATAGAACCACCTCCGCCTCCACCTCCGTAGATATTGAAGTTGTTAATAATGTCTGCATCCAGCGTAAGGTTGATACCTATTCCACCTTGGAATCCTTCGCCAGTTAGACCGAGAGCTGGATCGAAAGCATCACCTCCATCGCCTCCTTTTCCTAAGATGTTGCCTTCGTTAATAATTGCTACCAAAGAGCCTGCGGGAAGTGTCCCTGTAGTGTAGGCAGGATTAACAGTTGTTGGGCTACTAATTTGAACTCCAGGAGCTATATTATTCACAACACAAACTGGCGAACTAGTTGGAGCTGTGGGGTGCGCTATATAAAACTCAATACCCAAGTTGTAGTTATCAGTGGTATTAATCGCATCAACAATATAACATGGCAAAATGGTGAGTGAATAAATAATATTGTACGTACTATTATTACACAATACCTGTATCACAATTGGAAAAGTTCCGTCAGGTGCAAAAGGAGTTGCGGTGAAATCAATATCTATGACACCTGTTGAAGGCGCAGGGTTTGGTGTGATAGTAGCAGTAAGACCGCTTGGCAAAGTGGTAAGAATCGTAACTGCAATTTGCTGCGGGTTTCCTGACGTTTGTACTAAATCCAAGGAGAGTGTTTCAGTTTGAGAAACAACACGATCAATCGTACCAGTTATAGCACTTGGAGTTATATCCAAAAAGCAGGAATTACAATCTTCTGCAAAGGTTGGTAACCAACAATCGCCATTATAATAATCTATCGTACTGTCGGTAGTATTCACTATCACCAATCCCACTGCCGGATTAGCAATATTATCCCTAGAGTTTTTGTCCATTTGTGGAGCGAGAAACCCTTTGTTCTCGGCCACTAAATGCATAATAGCACTTGAATCAGGTTGATTGGTGTTTATACCAACGTGATATTCATTATTCCAAATAAAACTGTTTGCAACCCAATCTCCCGGAGTTTGCTGAAAAACGGTGTCGTAGCGCATAGTCTGGCCTTGAAGACCTGGGAGAAGCGGACCTGGTGCTCCATCTGCACCAATGCCTTGTCTCCAAACAATGCCATCAAAATACCAGAAACTACTATCTGTAACCGTGTAAATCAATAGACCCGTTGCAGGGTTCGTGATTGAAAGAGTATCCGTTCTAGGAATGAGAAGCCCTTTATCCAATGCCTGAATTTCTAGCAAGGCACTAGGGTCTGGAGTTATGGTTCCGATTCCGACATTATCCTGTGCGCGAAGAGTGGTTTGCGAATTGAAAAATAGTATTACTGAAAAGGCAATCAGCAGTGTGCGGAAATTTCGCATTTATGTAAGATATTTCTTTTGGCGGTCAGCTTTGACCGGTTTAAGGTGGAAATTTAAGCAATTCCTATTTCAATCAGTGGAGATTAAACGGATAAACCTATTTTTGTCATCGCCTTAGGGCGTTTAGCTCAGTTGGTTTAGAGCACCACCTTGACAGGGTGGGGGTCACTGGTTCGAATCCAGTAACGCTCACATAAGTAAGAAAGGAGGTTATCATGAAAGTGGAACCCTCCCAGTTTTGTATCCGATTGAATTCGTTATCAACATATATAATTCTCCTAGTGTGCTTTTCCATTCAACTGGCCAAGGCAGATACTGGGCAAACGTTTACACTAAAACAAGAGCGGTCACAGATTTTAACTGAGATGAGAAAAATCCAAACGGATTCTGTTTCCTCAAGTTCCGCTGCAGTATTAGACGCGCTTCAGCTTCGAGTATTATCGCTTGACGAGAAAATTTTCACCAGTTATGATGAGTCCATTTCTAGGATGGCCAACAAAAATATCAGACGTAGTTCAAACGATAAATTGGCAGTGTACTTAGCGCTTGTAACTACGATGACTGCGTTGTTTTTTTCTTTGCTACTTGTGATGGCTCGAAGTCGCGTTCAAGCAAATGGAAATATTGGTTTGAGAGCAATGTACAAGCAACTCGCCATGGACCTCATGAGTAAGGTTTCGGCTAAAAAAGTCTTAGCGCAGCGGCTCTTGCGCGTTAACGTGGTAGTGCTTGTGGGCCTAGTAATGATGAGTATCTCAATTGTAGCCTACCTTTTAAGCAACCTGTAAAGCTTCGAACTAACCAATTTAGAGTTAGTTACAACCCTGCTTCGTCTAAAATAAACTCCATCTGCTGTTGCATGATAAGCGCTTGAGCCCGAGCCGCTTCAGCAAAATCTTCACCTCGGCTAGCATAAATTATATCGCGAGAGGAATTGACCAAAAGACCACATTTGTCGTTTAATCCGTTTTTGGCAACCTCTGTTAAACTTCCACCTTGCGCACCCACACCTGGTACTAATAGGAAGTTGTCAGGAACGATTTCCCGCACCTTTTTCATCAATGCAGCTTTAGTTGCTCCAACCACGAACATGGTATTATCTACTGTTCCCCACTCCTTAGAAACCTTGAGAACTTCCTCAAAAAGCTGTCCATTTTCCGTTTTCAGAAACTGAAAATCAGATGCACCTTCGTTTGATGTTAAGGCCAAGAGAACAACCCACTTATCCGTATATTGAAAGTATGGCAACACGCTATCAGACCCCATATAAGGTGATAACGTGATAGCATCAAAATTCATTTGATCAAAAAAGCCTCTGGCATACATGCGAGTGGTGTTACCAATGTCGCCTCGCTTAGCATCAGCTAATTTGAAAACATCGTCTGGAATATGCTGAACTGTTTTCTCGAGTGATACCCAACCTTCAAAACCGAGTGCCTCATAGAACGCTATATTGGGTTTGTAAGCAACGCAAAGATCCTGTGTTGCATCAATAATTCGCTTATTGAATTCAAACAATGGATCCTGATAACTCAATAAATGAGGCGGAATCTTGGCAAGGTCTGTATCGAGCCCTACGCAAAGGAAACTTCTCTTCTTCTGTATGTTTTTAAATAGTTGGTTGTGATTCATGACCTTCCAAATCTAATCATCTATTTGACCCTACAGATTGTTGAAAACGAAGTAAAACACCCGCGGTTTTTAACCCATCAGCGTAGGGAATATTAGTAGTTTTGTTTCCCGTTCATCAACCAACAGAACCAAGTAAAAAGATGCCCGGAACCAAGTACATATTTGTAACAGGGGGAGTTTCTTCCTCATTAGGAAAAGGAATCATTTCGGCCTCGCTAGCTACGCTACTACAAGCACGCGGTTTCCGAGTTACCATCCAAAAACTTGACCCTTATATTAATATTGATCCGGGTACGCTAAACCCATACGAGCATGGTGAATGCTATGTAACGGATGATGGCGCAGAAACCGATCTTGATCTCGGTCACTACGAGCGTTTCTTGGGCGTTCCTACCAGTCAGGATAATAATGTTACAACTGGACGAATCTATCAGACCGTCATAAATAAGGAGCGTGAAGGCGCGTATTTAGGAAAGACTGTTCAAGTGATTCCGCACATCACGGATGAAATCAAAAACCGCATACGGAGATTAGGTGACACAGGGGATTACGATATAATTATTACGGAAATTGGTGGAACAGTAGGTGACATAGAGTCGCTACCTTATGTAGAGGCCGTTAGACAATTTAACTGGGAAATCGGCTCTTCTAACCACTTGGTTATTCATTTGACCTTGCTCCCATATTTGGCAACTTCTGGCGAATTAAAAACCAAACCAACACAGCATTCTGTTAAAACGTTGCTTGAAAGCGGCTTACAACCAGACATCCTTGTTTGTCGTGCTGACAGGAAAATCCCGAGCGATCTGAAAAGAAAGATTGCACTTTTCTGTAACGTTCATCAGAACGCGGTTATCGAATCGTTAGATGCAAAAACCATCTACGATGTTCCGCTATTGATGCTGAAAGAAAAACTTGATTCAGTTGTTATCAGTAAATTAAAGCTTTCTTCTAAAACAGAACCGGACCTAACCAAATGGAAACACTTCCTTGGTATTCTAAAAAATCCGACATCCGAAGTGAAGATTGGATTGATTGGAAAATATGTTGAACTGAGAGATGCTTACAAATCCATCGCGGAATCGCTAATTCATGCGGGAGTAGAGAATGAGTGCAAAGTTGAAGTAGAGTGGATTCATAGCGAAGATTTGGAAGAAGGAACTGTTGCTTCAAAACTGAAAGGATTAAAAGGAATTTTGGTTGCGCCAGGTTTTGGTGATAGGGGAATTGAAGGCAAAGTGCTAGCTGTACAATATGCTCGGGAGAATAAGATTCCATTCCTTGGAATTTGTCTTGGAATGCAGTGCGCTGTGGTGGAATTCGGTCGTAACGTTTTAGGTTTGAAAGACGCCAACAGCACGGAAATTAATCCGAAGACGAAAAATCCCGTCATCGATATCATGGAAGAGCAGAAGAAGGTGACTAAAAAAGGTGGAACGATGCGATTAGGAGCATATCCTTGCAAACTGACAAAAGGTAGCAAAGCCTACTCAATTTACGGGACAGCTAATATTAATGAACGCCACCGTCACCGATTTGAATTCAACAATTCTTTCTTGAAAGATTACGAAAAGGCAGGAATGATAGCTTCAGGTATAAATCCGAATTCTAACTTGGTAGAAATGGTCGAATTGAAAAATCATCCATGGTTTATCGGGGTTCAATTTCATCCAGAATACAAGAGTACAGTTGCCAATCCACATCCACTTTTCGCCAAGTTTGTAGGTGCTGCTTTAAAGGCGTAAAACCAAGATTGCCTTAGCGCGCAAGCTTTATATCTTTGCGCCCAATTTAAAAAAGTCGGAATGGACAAGAATTCAGCCATTGGTCTAAC
>JBLIGB010000087.1:0-6774 GCA_047636795.1 Bacteroidia bacterium
TAACTTGCGTAGCGATTGAATATATCGACCACTTTCTGGTCTGCGAACTGCTTGGAGTTGGCAGAATTCATCGATCGAAACACATCCACCTTTCCAAAATTGAGAATACCGCGAAGCGTGCTCCAGTTAAAGTAGTTTTTGAACTTATGTAACGAGCATTGAAGAAAAACCTCATCGGTAAGGAAATGCTTGGTTTCCGATTGTTCGAGAAATTTGAGAACAGATAAAGCCGAAGCTTCGGTATTGGATTCCACATTAGCGGCAAACTTTTGCGGGTCTTTGGATGAGCGAACCACCGTACCATCCTCAAAGAAATAGTTGAAAATGGGTTCAACTGGTTTACTGTTCCAATGGTCTGACCCATGCTTTCCGCAGAGTTCAAACAGTTCTTCCACATATTCAGGCTTAGTGAGAACAGTTGGGCCTTTATCGAAACGAAAACCATCGGCATTCAGCTCGTTCATTTTCCCACCAGCGGAGTCGTTTTTTTCAAAGACGGTAACGGTAAATCCTTGATGCTGACAACGGATAGCAGCTGCCAGTCCGGCAATACCAGAACCTATCACTGCGCATGTCTTTGCCTGTTTCACAAGTACAATAATCGGAAGAAGGAGGCAAAGTTCGGTAGTCTTTAATAAAAGAGAATATGCTTGAAGGTCGCACGCTCAAGTCCATCAAGGCTTTCAGCCCGAATTAGCAACATTCCATTTCCGTTGGGAAGGGAAAGGGTTTCTCTTGTGGACGTGAGTATTTGATGCTGTAGCAGCGCACCGTTAATGGAATAAATATCCAGTGTTGCTGGTAGCACGGAACTATCAATTTCCAGAATATTACCCTTGAGCACAAATTTGGAGCCTTCGTTATTCTGGACAAAGCCGGAAGACGTAATCAAACTTGAACATTCCACATAATCCTCAGTAATGAATCGACTTTCTGCAGGAAGTAATTTCTGGTTCATAGGCAATGGGTACCCTGCTATTGGTAGCGTTTCCTGAGAAAAGAAATCTGGTAGGTCGTTTTCGCTCAGGTAAAGGGAATTGATGCTAATATTTGTTGTGTTGGAAGGTGTTGCGGTGCCGCTATGGTTGTTTCCGTAGGAATAGTGGCCTACTCCATTAAGCATAAAAAGTCCTAATGGGAAACCTGAGTTAGTAATCACGTTTCCCACTACATTCATCGAATCGGTAGTTGTGGTATTATCAGAAAAGAAGCCGTATAACTCCGACCGATTACGAAAAAACGTGTTGAATGGGCCGTTGCTTCCATGAGAGGCGTCAATAACTATATTTTGAACGGTGTTTCCTTCAAATAAATTCATGTAAGCGTAATTGCCATGCAAAACAGCGTCTCCAGCTGCATCCTGCGGTAGGCTACTACTTTCCCAAAAAGGATCATGAGAATAATTGTAGCCAAAAACATTTCCATTTGCCCCAGCCTGAATGAGCATGGAATGGCGCAAATGTTCGAAAACGGTATTCTTTATATGACAGAAACTGGTAGCATACTGAGTTACCACACCATAACCCTGACCACCGCCACCATACGCATGTGCATGATGTAAATAGCATCCTTCAATTTGAATGTGTGCTGAGGAACTGATGCCGATGTGAGCAAAATTGCTGTTCTCAATTTCTACATTTCGAATCACACAGTTAAAGGCGTAATTAACTTTAATGTTGTCGGTCTGATCTGTTGTGGCATCTTCTCTCGTAATCTTCAGGCACTCAATTCCAGCAGCTTTTACAGGGTTCAGTTTTTTTATAAATGGGTTTCTAGAAAGTGGATAATTATGGTTGAGAGGATCGGCAAGGGTCAGCACATTCCCGGTTATCTCCGTAATCTCAATTACCTGACCCAACGAGCCATACGCCCAAGAAGAGAACATGTAGTCCTCATCAAATTGATACAGTCTGATCACATCGCCAGTTTCTAGTTCAGACGCATCATTGAGTTCTATTTCATAGTTGCCTTTGATGCCGTTTTGCTCCAGCGCATACTCTGTAGAGACGATTGTTCCGTTGATGCGAATAAGGTCGCCTGTTCCGCCTAAATCGAATTTTAGTGTGGTTTCGGTAGACGCACCTTTCAGAAAAACACTATCGGGAATTGATAGAGTAGATGTGAACAGGAATTCCCCTTGCGGAAAATAAATGGTCCCCGGATTTCCATTCAAACTTGCGATGGCATTGGAGTAAGCTGAGTTGGTGCTATTTACACCCGTATTGTCTCCCCCAAAATCTGTTATTAGAACTTGATTTGTAGGAGAGTAAAGCTCCGTTGTGAGACCAGCAGTTTCCCAAGCAGTAACTCGTTCAGGTTCCAAGGTTTGGGAATATGAGAAGAAGGGTGAAAAAAGGAACGCTGCGAGAATACTTATCCTAACCATTGTATAAATAATTGACCGATTGCACCACCTGCTTTGATGGTGAATAAGGTCAATACGCTAATAGAAAAAATAAGTTTTATAGAAGTTCCTACAATAAATCCTAGCAGTGAACCTACTCCGCTGTTTAAAGCTTTGGTGAATGTGCCACCAGCGATAATGTCGCCTATCACGGTTCCCACTAATGGTCCTAGAATAATACCGAAAGGAGGAAAGACGAAAAGCCCGACCACTATACCAATCATGCCACCTATAACTCCTTCTCTGGATGAGCCGAATTTCTTTGCGCCAAGGACAGGAACTATGTAGTCTAAGGCAGTTACTAGAGCCATGAAAATGCCAGTTACAACCAATGTTGTTGTGCTCAATTCATGTTCTGGAAGAAGAAAGAAAAGGAACAACGATAACCAGCTGATGAACGGACCTGGAAGTGTCGGTATAACACAACCGAGAATTCCAAGACCGTTAAGGAGCAATCCAATGATGAGAACCGCTACTTCTGGCATTTTCCTAGCCTTTTTGCATTATCAAGGCAAGAATCAGGTATAAAAGGATTCCACTTCCACCAAAAAATGTAAAAATGATAAATACAATTCTAACAATCGTTGCATCAATATCAAAGTATTCGCCCAATCCAGCACATACACCTAGGATTTTACCTTCTTTTCTAGACAGTTTTTTCTCGCTCATAATGGTTGGTCTTCTTTAGAACGGCAAATCGTCCTCACCAATATCATCAATATTAGTTGGCGCTGGGCCTGAAGAAGCCGTTGCCGTTGGCATAGCCGCCATTGGGTCTAGTGGTGGTGGAATTGGAGCGCCAGCAGCAGCAGCTTCCGCCTCAACTCTCCAAGCCTGAAGATTGACGAAGTATTTTCCATTGTATTCGTTTCCGCGTAGGTTGAAACTCACCTTAATAATGTCGTTCTCCTTGAACTTGTCAATTGCAGACGTTTTGTCTTTGATGAGTTCAAATTTAACGTCTTGTGGATATTGTTCTTCTGTGGTAAGAACAAATTCTCTCTTGGTGAAACCGCTGCTGAAAGTCTGTACTTCCATTATCGCTTTTAATTTACCGCTTACTTCGTATGATGCCATTTTCAATAAAATTTTACACAAAAATAACTCCCAAGAATGGGGGTTGAAATTTTCTGCGTGTAAGTTTTAACTATTTCTCAACCGTTGCCTGAATCGTTTGCGTTGGGAATGCAAAATCGAGTCCAGCGGCATTGAATTTTTCCAGAATCTCCATCTTAATCTGAGAGTTTAACTGAAACACATCCTCACCTTTTTTGATGTAGAATATGAATTTGATGTTCAACGAGAAATCACCGAAGGAATCGAACAACTCCAAGTGTTTTTCTTCTAAATGTTCAGAAAACCTAGTGTGAACATCCGCCAAGAGGGAAAGCGCAAGCTTCATGTTTTCTGGTTTAGTATCATAAGTCAAACCGAATACCAGAATAACTCTTCTGCTTGGTTCTGCAGAAACATTCTCAATGGCAGACTCAGCAAAAACCTTATTCGGTATAGTTACTAAGCGCCCTTCAAACGTTCTGATTCGTGTACTGCGAATACCGACTTCTTCAATAATTCCCTCATGTGAGTCAATCTTAATCCAGTCCTTAATGGTGAACGGCTGATCTACGAATATGGTAATGCCGCCAAAGAGGTTTGCCACAGTATCCTGTGCAGCTAAGGCTAAAGCCAAGCCGCCAATACCTAAACCGGCAATCAGAGCACCAACATCATAACCCGCATTGTTTACTCCAACAATGATTGCCATAATCCACACGGCCGCATGAATTCCCTTCCTAAGAATGGGTAATAGCTGGTCGTCTAAATCACTTTCAGATTCACTAACAATTGGAACTAGATATTCCTCTATAAGTCCATCAATCACTCGGTTAACAAGCCAAGCTATGTTGAAGATGATAAGTAGATAATAGACGCGGTTAATCCAAATATGACCTGTGTCGGGCAAGTTCAGAGAATCCAAACCGTACCAAATACCAAGAATGGCAATGGCAAACGACAACGGTTCTTCAACCATGTCGATGATGACATCATCGAGATTGGTCTCTGTCTTTTCGGTAAGTTTCTTAACGATGGTTGACAAAAACCAAAAGACAATCTTTCCTAGCAGAATACTGGCAAGAATGACCCCAAGAGCCCAAAGCCATTGTCCAACGGTATTCCAGTAAAAATCCTGCTGTAGGAAGTCCATCATATCAGTTCAATTTAGCAAGCGCGGCTAACGCTTTATCGTAATCTGGCTCGTAAGTAATGTCTTCCACCAATTCTATGTAGCGAATCTTGTTTTCTTTGTCTATCACAAATACAGCGCGAGCCAAAAGGTTCTTAAGTGGACTGTTAACCATTTCAACGTTGTATTCAGTAGCAAAATCTCCATATCTGAAATCCGAAACTACTTTTAGGTTTTCTATTCCTTCTGCTCCACAAAACCTTTTCAGTGCAAACGGAAGATCTTTTGTAATAGCTAGACAAACAACGTTGTCCATTTTGCTCATCGCTTCATTAAATTTTTTCGTTTCCAACGCGCAAATCCCAGTATCAACACTTGGCATAGAAAGAATAATCTTATTCAATCCTTCCAGATCATAGAGACTTTTTTCGTTCATATCTGCTTGCACATACGTGAAATCTGGTGCCATTTCGCCCACTTCAGGGATGTATCCTTTCAATAATACTAAGCTGCCTTTGAGCTTCACTGTTTCTTTTCCTTTTGACATAAAATTTATTTTTTGGTCAGTGCAAAACTAGCCATTTGATGCAAATCTGCAGGGTGTATATTCGTATTCTCAACTAGGATTACAATGAAAATTTTTAAGGCCACTTTGGTCGTCATTCTGCTTATTGTTTCAACCCTCTTTTTAATAGGCGTTTTTGTCCCAGAAGTTGATGATGAGTTTGAAGTTAAAATTAACCAGCCTGTAATGCAGGTTTATGCTGGGATCTCCAACGTGCAACAAGCTCCGTTATGGGTTGCTGGACTTGATAGCGTTGCGCAAACAGGTGGTTTCTTGGCAATGCCAGGAAGCAGTTTCAAACTTTATTATTCTGGTAGAGAAACCAGCGTAGTTTACGATATGGAAGTGTTAGAAATGGTTCCGTTGAAATCGGTCAAGTTCAAGCTTTACAACGATATGTTTGAGTTTATTGTGTCTGTAGATTTTGAGGCTAATGGAGAAGGCACAATCCTGAAAGTGTATTCACAAATGAAGGGAAAAGGGCTAATCCCTCGGTCGTTTTTACCATTACTTAAATCATCAATTATTGAAGTTGGAAAAACCAATTTCGAAGGATTGAAGCAATTCCAAGAACACTAGTTTGAAGGTTCTGTATGTTGGTTCTGGGGCGGTAAATTTATGTCTTGCAGGTTGGATGCATTCTGGCACGAGCAGCACATCTTTTTTGGTTAGAACTGCGGATAATAAGCTTATCGAAACGCAAGAGTTTGAGTGCTCTTTTCCAGGTGAGCAGATTTCACGGGTCTATAAATGCAAGGCATTCGCTACGCTCGATAGCCAGGAGCTGCCAGATTTGATTGTATTCGGTGTGAAAAGTTATTCGTTAGAAACGGCTATAGATGCGGTTTTAAAAGCATTTGGCAAACAAATCCCGGTTATGTCTGTGCTTAATGGAGTTCGGCACATAGAAGTTCTCACCGATAAATTTCCGAATGTGCTTTTCGCAACAATCGCCTTTAATTCATACAGGGTTTCTCAAACTTCTGCCGTTGCGGTTGGCGAAAGCCTTGGTCTCTCTGGGAGCGGAGAAGACACGAAAATGCTGGAAGCTGTCCATGAAATATTAGAGGGGAAAATTAACCTGAAGCTGGTTGCTAAACCAAGTGATGCGGCACATACAAAACTCGTTCTTAACCTTGGTAATGCATTACTAACAATTGTTGGCTTTCACGATAACCGAAATCGCGAATTGGATACATTACAACCAATTACCGCCAAAATCATGTGGGAAGGTGTTCAGGTGATGAAAAGGCACGGAATTAAAGAAGCGCGTATTCCAGGCATGCCACCTTGGATATTGCTTTGGTTAAGTAAAACCTTACCAACTTCGATTATACTTCCAATCTTCAAAAAGAAGATGAAATCAACTTCAATCAATAGTATGGCGCAGGATCTTCAAAAAGGTTCTGACACCACCGAACTAGAAGATATTAACGGTTATCTGGTGCAACTTGCTGATAAACTCAGTGTAGAGATTCCATATAATCGTGCACTATATCAGATTTTCAAGGAATGGCAGAAAGAAGGTGCTCAGCCAATCAAGCCATCAGTGTTACTTTCTCAAATCAACTCCTTTTCCAATCGGTAATGCAAATGGTCGGTTAGAACGACCAAGCCTTT
>JBLIGB010000088.1:0-6620 GCA_047636795.1 Bacteroidia bacterium
ATGGTAGAAAGTTCTTCGTTCTGAATATTGAATAGAAATGGAGCAAGGTTTTCAAATGCTGTTCTGTGATTCACAATTCTCCGCGTTCCTTCGGTAACAAGTGATGGAGAGAAAATCAGGATGAGAGTCAGCAGTAATAAAGGCGGAATGGTATAACGCAGAAAGTGTTTGTTCTGTCCAAGGTCTATGGCCGTGGCAAACGGAACGGGCTTTAAGTCGCCAATGCGTTGGTCGATACTTGCCAACAACAATTCTGAACTAGAAGATTCAGCAGTGCGTTGCAATTGAAGTGTATTCAGCAAGCGGTCTTCAATATTTGAAAAGTGTTTGCCAACGATAGAAGCGGCCTCTTCATACGAAATGCCAGGGCGGATTTTCCAGAGTTTTATTAATGGTTCGGCAATCCACATTCCGAACGAAATAAACGCAATGGCTACTAGAGCATAAAAGAAAACGGTTCGTGCGCTTGTGCCAAAATGCCCAAAGTATTCCAAGGAAACGGAAGCAAGGAAAAACGCCACCAACAAGCCTGTTGTAAGTAACACACCGCGAATAAGCCTATTCAGATAATACTTCCGAATAAACTCATCTAATTTTTGAATTAACTGGTTGCTGTTCGCGCTCATTTTCTTCTCAACGCCTGCATAATTTCTTTGTTGCCGCGATTAACAAAAATACGGGTATTCTTTAAGGAGGAATTTGTTCGGGACGACTAAAGACGAAATAAGGCTAACTTTGCCGCCCAAAATCAACCTTAATGGAAGACCGAAAAGTACGCGTGCGATTTGCCCCTAGCCCAACAGGGCCATTACATATTGGAGGCGTTAGAACAGCGCTTTACAATTATCTCTTTGCCAAGAAAATGGGCGGAGATTTCATTCTTCGTGTTGAAGACACGGATCAAACGCGTTATGTAGAGGCTGCTGAGGACTATATCCTGGAAGCTCTTGAGTGGTGTGGAATGGAAATTAGCGAAGGCCCAAAAAGTGGTGGTGAATATGGACCATATCGCCAGTCTGAGCGTAAGGCAAGCTATCGTGAGTATGCCGAGCAGTTGGTGGCAAGCGGCAATGCTTACTATGCATTTGATACTTCCGAAGAGCTAACCGCAATGCGTGAGCGCTTAGCTGCTGCGAAAGTTGCAGCACCGCAGTACAATGCTGTTACACGTGAAACAATGAAGAATTCGTTGACGCTCTCAGAAGACGAAACGAAAAAACGCATTGATGAAGGCGAACCGTATGTGATTCGAATCAAGATTCCTAGAAAGGAAGAGGTTCGGTTTCATGATGTAATTCGTGGTTGGGTTGTCGTCCATTCATCACAAATGGACGATAAGGTTCTGTTCAAATCGGACGGAATGCCAACATATCACTTGGCCAATATTGTGGATGATTACAAAATGAAAATCACACATGTAATTCGTGGTGAGGAATGGTTGCCATCTGCACCGCTTCATGTGTTGCTTTACAGATATTTAGGGTGGGAAGATGTGATGCCTGCTTTTGCGCATTTGCCACTTATCCTTAAGCCAGATGGAAACGGAAAACTGAGTAAGCGAGATGGAGACCGACTTGGATTCCCAGTGTTTCCACTTAATTGGTTGGATTCAAAATCTGGAGAGCAATCGCACGGTTACCGCGAGCGAGGATATTTTCCAGAGGCATTCGTAAACATGCTTGCTATGTTGGGCTGGAACCCAGGAACGCCACAGGAAATATTTACAATAGATGAATTGGTTGAAGCATTCTCTCTTGAAAGAGTGGGGAAATCAGGCTCCAAGTTCGACCCAGAGAAAGCAAAATGGTACAACCAGCAATATCTGCGTATACGCGATGATGCAGAGTTGTCGGATATATTCTTGGTAAAACTTAAGGAAGAAGGCTTGGATGCTGATAAAGCATACGTTGCTTCCGTTTGTTCTTTGATTAAAGAGAAAACCCAATTCACATCGGAGTTCTGGGATTTTGGAAGCTACTTCTTCCAGAAACCAGCTGAGTACGATGAAAAGGTTGTGCGAAAACGTTGGAACGAAAATGCCGAACGCTTTTTCCCAGCAGTTGCAGATGCGCTGAGTGAATTGTCAGATTGGAAAGCAGAAGTAATCGAAACGACTTTCAAATCAACGGCAGAGAAGCTGGAAATCAATCCAGGACACGTAATGCAATTATTCCGAGTCCTGCTCAGCGGACAAGGTGGTGGACCTGTTCTGTTTGAAATGACAGAACTTTTGGGTCAAGAGGAAGTTGTTGCTCGCCTGCGGGAAGGAGTTGAAAAATTGAAATAATGCAAGAATTATTTATCGAAGACATTCGCCTCCACGCCTATCACGGCTGCTTGGAAGAAGAAGGAATAATAGGAGGAAAGTACCGTATCGACATCAAGATAGTTGCTGACTTTACTGAATGTGCGGACTCTGATGACCTAACCAAAACAGTGGATTATGTGATAGTCTATGACCTCGTAAAAGAGGAAATGGCTATTCGCTCCAAGTTAATTGAAACAGTTGCCAAACGAATTGCTCTTAAACTACAAGCGCAATACGCATGGGTTTCTGAGTGGGAGGTGAGTTTGACCAAATTCAACCCGCCAGTTGGTGGAAGCCTTGGTCAAAGCCGTATTGTTTGGAGAATATCGTAAGTAAATAATCGTGGTTTAGTCTCCACGATTATTACTTTTGCGACATGGTCGGGTGGCCGAGTGGTTAGGCAGTGGTCTGCAAAACCATCTACAGCGGTTCGAATCCGCTCCCGACCTCAAGAAAAAACCCTGTCACTCACTTGAGTGTCAGGGTTTTTAGTTTTTAAGTGAGTTGAGTGTTTTCCAGGCAAAAAGCTTTAAGCGATCCCAAAGCGTATTCTCGTTCCAAAGCGTTTCAATCTGTAATTGGGGCTGATAGTCCTTAAGTAGACTAATGTATTCGTCTAGGTATGGTTTAAGTAATGGATCATCACCATCTAGTATAGCACGAACAGAAAACCCATTGAAGTGCACGAATACAATAGGCCACTTATCGTTTATACTGACAGTGTCGGATTTACCAGCGGTTCTACGACACACATCCACGTTCCACCCTGCCACATTACAGCCCTGATGTTCCATCACCTTAGTATTAGGATGAACAATTGGTAGTAAATCCAGATATTTCTGGTCATCAAAGAGACCTCGAATTAAACTTTTTTCACATCGGTAAAGACAGCAGCCGGCCCACCACCGCAACGCGTCAACACTTTTTTTATTAGCCGCCAAAAATCCAGCATTGTATAACCCCACCTTAAAATTAGCTTCAAGCCAGTTTTGTTTGTCCGTATAATCACGCGGATAATGATGTGGCGTCAACAACAAGTCATATTCATTCAGCTCATCCCAAATAAAGGAGGGAGAACCGAAAAAACAGATGTCGTTGTCTAAGTAAATAACCTTGTCATATGTTTGCAAGAGGCATTCAATCTGGATTGGCTTTAATGACCACCTCAGCTTGTCTTTCTTTGATGAGTGCTTGTGGAATAATGAGTCTATCCTAGAATCAGTGGGAAATTCATTTTGGAAAACCAGAGTTCCGTTGTTTAGAATTGAACTATCATCACCATCGATGCACCAACAGATACGCTCTGCAGTATCATCATGAAACGAAAGGGACTCAAATAAGGCTGACGCTTTATAAAGGTGGCTTCTAGTTGATATGGTGCAGTACGCGGTTTTCAGGGCAGCTTTATTTGTTTTGGAATCAAACTTAATATATTTACTTACAAGGTTAATTATGTCAAGTGAAGTGCGCAATACTACTTCCGTGTAAGGGTAAGCATATCATTAAAAACTCAACGATTCGTAGCGAAAAACTAAAATTACACGATGAAAAGTTTGAGCTTAGTAATATCTGTAACGTGGAATGATTAAGTTCCTACACCTATCAGAAACAACACGGAGAACTTTCCTGAGTTGGTATCATTTTTAATAGGGAGTCCGCTATTGCGCTACCCATTACGTTATACCCGCGCCCATTATAGTGCCCATCAATTTTCCACGAGTACTTGAATGTTGAATCCTTTCCAATTGTTTCCGACATGGGTTCTAATAGGTCAACGGAAACTTCATTGTTCTTCTTCAGTAAAGAGTAGAGTTCCATAAGTCGGTGATAATTGTCTCCCGCAAAACGTAGGTCAGAAGGCATGGGCTGAATCACGTATACAACTGAAAAACCAAATTTTTCGGCCAACTCGCGATAGTCTTGGGTAAAAAGAGAAAGGTACTCTCCAATGGCTTCGTCATAAATTCTTGACGTAGTTTCGGAGGTTACAAGCATAAAATTGCGGTTCAAGACAGAGTGAGAAAATAGCCTAAAAGTGTATGAAAAGCGATATAATAGTTCCCACCAAGGGCCTTTTCTAAATACGACCTTGTTTTCTCTAAATCGATTCATTCCTCCACGAAAAAGGTAATCAGAAAGGTCGCTTGTATTTATTGTTTGAATGATGAGATTTGGTGTAAACGGAAGCAACTTGTCCTTTAACATTCTATAATTGAAGAACGGATCGGATCCAGCCATGCCGGCATTATAAACTTGAATTTTTTTGGAATGACTTATTGCTGTCTCAAATGATGTTTGGAGTACCCGAGGCCATGCTGAATCTGTTACTGCTCCAAACCCTTCGGTGAACGAATCACCAAGGGTAAGTATTCTGAAAGCGCTAGTATCTGGTCGTGAAATGGCGTTTCGTTTTTCCCGCAATCCTAGTTCATTGGTTTCGTATTCATAGGAAAAATCACCCTGATTAATAGTGTAGGTTGCGTTGATTGGATGATTCCAGTACAGTGATGGGGGCTCCAGGTTGTAATAGCTTCTGTAAGGGTTACCTGTTTTTTCCGCATAGGTATCAAATCCACCATCAATACGGAGATAAATTTCGGTGATTGTAAGTGGAATGAGCAACGGTAATGTGGCTAGGATGATATAAAAACACCATTGCGGATTGTTGGTTTGTGGTCGGTTACTTTCCATCAGAACCATAAATTATTTTTCATCTTAATATAGAATAGAATATAGTCAATGGCTTTTCGAGCCCACGAAACATTAGCGGTTTTCAAATCATGAAAAACTAGTAGTCGGCCTAAAACGGAATCTAAAAAAAAGTCGTTTTTTGACAAATTTTTAGCTCGCCAAACTTCATTCAACCAATGGATGAACACGAATGATTCGGGGATTTTTTTAGTGGTGAATATCCATTTGGCTACAACATGCCATTGGTCAGTTGGCGAATCTCCAGAAACGATGTATTGGCTAAGGTTTAAAAGTTGAATTTGATTATTTAGAATCTGAATAGGTAGGTGCCAATCTTGATTCTGCTCGGTTACTTGGCTGTTGGCCAATACATAGCACTTGAGCATCAGTGGGCTGTGCCTGGGGCATTTCATAACATTTCCAACCATCTCCAGCTCATGGTGTGCTCTGAAGTAGTAGGGTCGCGTTTTGTTAAATGGTTTGAGGCAGGTAACATCCATATCCACCCACCATCCTCCTTTTTCATACAAAAGCTTGTAGCGGAAAATATCTGAGAAACCAGCTACACTTCCTTTTCCATGTCCGAACTGATTACTGTTCTTGTAGCTGAATATTTCTGTTTTGGGAATGATTTCATTCGCATCCATTATGCAAATTCCCTCAGGAATTTCGGTGGTTAAATCATCATAAATCCAAAGGCAGAATTTATGGCCGTGATACACAAAGCTGCGCAGCGTCAGTTGTTCCAGAATGGAGAGTTCTGTCCCTATCCAAAGACTATTTATAACACGGTTTTCTTCAGCAATCATTATTTGCTGAGTACATGATTTTCAACATCATTCCAAACATTCCAGTTTTTATCATTCCAATGATGGTAAATATGAATGAGCGATGGCGAAATGGTTGGTGAGTCAACCTTTAGTCGGAAAGCAAGGTTGCCCTCATATGTCATGGTCGGATGATAATAATCGGCAATGAAATTGAACTGCGGAGCAAGAGTGGGCTGATTTTGAAGCCCGAATTTCCACACCGTTGTAATAAGTGTTCCCTGATCACGTGTCTTCCAGTTTGGTAATGAAAATGCTTCTAAGGTCAGTTTGTGCCAAGTATTAAGAAAAGGAACGGAATCTTTATTAAACAGAAAAACACCACCGTTCCAATGCTGCCAGTCTGCCTGTTTCACATCCACATCGAAATCCTGTTTAATGGCGTCTTGCAGATGATTACATTCATTTACGAAAACACGATTATCATGTTCATCATACCACGTGTCCTTTGCAGCAACATACCAATATGAACTGTTTCTTTCAATTAGCTTGATGATGTTAGGAAGCAATAATTTCCCTTCTGTTGTGTACCAGGCCTCTTCTGTGCTGTTGTAGCATAGATTGCGGTCAGCAATAAATTCGTCATACGTTTTGGGAAGTTCGGCCGCGGTCTGTCCTGTAAAATCCGTCCAGAGGTCGGTTTTCCTATCATGGAGAAATCCCAGTTGATTCATAAAACGGTAATAATCGGGGCTCTCATCCAACACCACATTTCCTTGCAGGTCTTTCCACTTCTTTATGCCGAATTGCCTTCTGTAATTAGGAAACACGTGGAACATATAATTGTATAGCAG
>JBLIGB010000089.1:0-6449 GCA_047636795.1 Bacteroidia bacterium
TTGGAGCAGAAAACCTTACCAATTTCCGACAGAAAAACCCCATTATTGCAGCTGATGATCCTTACGGCCCATTCTTTGATGCTTCATTGGTATGGGGAGGTGCAATGGGAATTAATCCATATTTGGGCTTCCGATACAAATTGAAGTAGGGGCGTATGGCCATACGCTTCAACGTTAAAAAAATTGAACATGGTAAGGGCTTGCCGCGTCAAGCCCCAACAGAAAAGAAAAAAATGAGAACTACACTTTTAATATTATTCGCTACTCTCTCAATGAACGTAGCATTCGCACAGAAATCCATTGAAACAGTTGAAATTCAAACATCAGCAGTTTGCGATATGTGCAAGGAAACCATTGAAAAACAACTTGCCTTTACAAAAGGTGTGACAGCTGCTGAACTGGATGTAAAAACCTCTATTGTTACAGTGAGATTTAAGTCGAACCGAACCACTATTGAAGACATTCGGTTATCGATTAATGAAGTTGGTTATGATGCCGATGATAGTAAAGCCGCGGGAGAAGCCTATCAAGACTTGCATCATTGCTGTAAAAAAGATGCGTATTAGGCGATAAACTAGAAGAAGGTACGTTGAGAGCAGCGCCCTCTCTTTTCAACCAGAATATTATTTTCTGATATGCAAATCACGCTGCGGGAATGGGATAGTAATGTCGTTTTCTCGGAACGCTTTATCAATACCAAATCTTATTTCGCTCTTCACGTGTTCGATACGGAAAACGGAGCGTGAAAAGAATTGCAATTTAAATGTAAGTTGCGAATCGGCAAAGTCAGAAAAGAACACAAACGGCTCGGGGTTCTTGACCACTTCTGGATGTTGCTTAGCACATTCTATCAGCACCGACCTCACCTTCTCCACATCGGAGCCATAAGCTACACCAACAACCACACTAAAGCGCGTCAGCTTATGGTTGTGTGTCCAGTTTACCACATTGCCTGTAATGAACCTAGAGTTCGGGACTATTATAATAATCCCACCACGTGTTTCCATCTCCGAAGCTCGCAAGCGAATCTCTGTAACCCGACCAACCGTACCGTCAACTTCAATAATATCCGAAACTCTGATCGTACCATCAAAAAGGAGAATAACGCCACTAACAAAATCTCTAAAGACATCCTGCAGACCAAGTCCAATTCCAACTAATAAAGCTGCCGAACCAGCAAGAAGTACAGTAATTTGAATCCCGACTGACTCTAAACCGGTGAGAACCGCAACAACCCAAATAATGTACTGCAACAGTTGAACAACGGATAACCGTCTTCCCTTCTCAAGTTCCGTGATGTTTTTGCGATAGACAACCGCTTTCTTCAGTAGCCAAGAAAAGCTCCAAGCCAGCAATACGATCAACACTATCACAACAATCTGAAACACGCTCAGGTGATAACCACCAAAACCAATAAGCTCGCGTTGAAGAAGTTCTTTCATTTTAAATAATTGAATCAAAGATAGTAGGTATGCGGAAGCGCAGTGCGTTCAGCATATTCTGCTATGACCATACAATTCTGACGACAAAAAACCTCCACCAGAAAATGGAAATCTAAATCTTGCATAAAGATTGAATCGTTGTAAATTTATGTCTCCTGATTGACAAGTTTGAAAAACTTCGTAATCTTGTTGCGCATTAACCAATTGCTAACCAACCCCACCGCATGAGAAAAGTCTTTACGCCCCTCTCTCTTTTTCTGCTGCTTTCACTCGTCACCATGGCACAAACCAAGGTCGTTACGGGAGTGATTAAAGACAAAAAAAATAGTGAAACACTCATCTCAGCATCTGTAATTATTAAAGGTACAATAATCGGAGTGTCTACCGATGTTGACGGGAAGTTTTCTATTGAGCTAGATTTAACCGAGCCGAAAACCTTGGTGGTCGCCTATTTGGGTTATCAGGATTTTGAAATTCTGGTTGACAAAACCACTTCCAACCTGACGATAGAAATGGAAACGGTTAATATGATAGGGCAAGAAGTAGTTGTTTCTGGCTCAAGGGTTTCGGAAACCATTTTAGAGTCCTCGGCTTCTATTCAAAAAATGAACACGAGGGATATTAGTGAGATTGCCTCAGGTAATTTTTACTCTGGCCTAAGTACGCTCCAAGGTGTGGATGTAACTACCTCAAGTCTTGGTTTTCAGGTAATCAACATGCGTGGGTTTAACACCACCGCGCCCGTTCGTATTGTTCAATTTGTGGATGGAATGGACAACCAAGCTCCCGGTCTGAATTTTCCAGTTGGAAACATGGTAGGCGCCAACGATTTGGACCTTGAAAGCGTGGAAATAATTACTGGAGCAGCATCAGCACTTTATGGTCCAAATGCATTCCAAGGAGTTGTAAGTATGAAAACCAAAGACCCATATGATTACCCTGGGCTTTCATTCAAGCTACAAGGTGGTTCTCGGGATTATGTAGATGCACAGTTTCGTTATGCAGGAACATTTGGGAAAGAAAAAAGATTTGGGCTCAAAGTAACTGGCCAATACAAACGAGCTTACGATTGGGAAGCAGACGACACGAAGTATAGACCTGTTTACGATGATCCAACGGACAGCACGGCTGCAAACCTCTACGGAGATATTGAAGCCGATATTAATCTTTCTGAAATTGTAGAACAGGCCCAAACAGACCCTGAAAATTCTACGGAACAACAAGCTGATTTCGTTAAACTGAACAACTGGCTTGGCCTTGTTTCTCCGAACGCTTATCCGGGAACGATAAACGTACGAGCTCCAGGTTACAGAGAATCTGACCTAGCGGATTACAATACATTTAGTGCAAAAGCTACAGCCGGTCTTTATTATCGGTTCAAGCATGGAATTGAAGCTTCATTGACATACAAGTTTGGTCTAGGAACCGCGATTTATCAGGCATCAAACAGATACAGCATCAACAATATTCTTTTTCAACAGGTTAAGGGCGAAATAAAAGGAAGAAATTGGAGTCTGAAGGCCTACTCCACCTTTGAAGATGCAGGTGATTCCTATGACATCGTTTTTACAGGAATCAATATTTCTAAAGAAGGGATTTCTGATTATGTTGGAGAATACCTCGGAGCGTATTTCGATACGTTGCAAGTAATGACAGATGACTTTGACGATGATGCAACCAACGCAGAAGTACAGATAGCGAGTGACCATGCGCTAGCCGAAGCAGAAGCAAACGGTTGGATTGCCGCTGGCTCAACGAAATTCGATTCCCTCAGAAATGAGATCATTAACAATTCTGACCTTGAGAAAGGGTCTAGGTTTACTGACAAATCAAACCTTCAACATTTAGAAGGTCAATACAATTTTGACTGGTCTTGGTTGGATGTGCTTGTTGGTGCCAGCTTTAGGCGCTACGACCCGCAATCATTCGGGACAATTTTTGCCGATACACTGATTAATCCTGGTGATACGTTGGACAACGGCTCTGCAGATCTTAGTGCCGAATTTGTTGACCTCTCACTTTGGGAAGTTGGCGGATTCGTGCAATTGACGAAAAGGTTCTTTAACGATAAGTTTAAGATAATGGCATCTGCGAGGGTGGATAAGAACAAGAACTTTCCCTTACAGTTTTCTCCGCGTGCATCGCTGATGTATAACTTGAAAGGGCATGTTTTCCGCGTTTCCGGACAGAGCGCTTTTAGAACGCCAACACTTCAAAATCAATTTATCCGACTGGATGTAGGACCACTAACCATTGCTGGCAACTTAAACGGATGGGACAACCTATACACCTTGGAATCTGTAACGGATTTCGAGAATTATATCGACAGCGTTCAAACTGGTGGGGTTTGGACAGATTCTGTCTATGACGCTGCATCTGGAGAATTGAAGACCTTCTCAGCCAAGAAAATTAGACCAGAGCAGGTTAGAACGATTGAATTCGGTTACCGTGGTGTTGTATTCAAAAAACTTTATGTTGATGTAAACTACTACTACAACTGGTACACGGATTTCATTGGCGAAATTCGAGTAGTGCAACCTGAGGGCGCCACAGCTGGGGAGCAAAGTGGTGTTGACCAGCTCCTCTCCTATTCCGAGAGTAATGAGTCTTACACACGCTATCAGATTCCGGTAAATGCAGAACAACAAGTACGTTCGATGGGAGCAACCATCGGCTTGGTTTACTACCTAGACGACACCTATTCTGCCTCGTTTAACTACAATTGGGCGAAGCTTATTGACGATGATCTTGATGACCCAATCATCCCAGGATTTAACACCCCAGAACACAAAATAAACGTTGGTGTAAAAGGACGAAAAGTCTGGAAAGGCCTAGGTTTCTCTGCCAATTTCCAATGGGTTGATTCCTTTTTATGGCAGAGTACTTTCGGTACTGGAAAAGTCCCGTCTTACTCCTTCCTCGACCTTCAGCTTAGCTACGAAATACCCAAATGGTATTCTACATTCCGTGTAGGTGCTTCTAATGTTTATAACTTGAAGCGACAAGAGGCATACGGTGCGCCCCGAATTGGAACCATGGTTTATGGTGCCGTTGTATTTGACATTCAAAAACTCTAACCCCAAATTATCATGAAAAGAGTTCTTCTTTCCTTAATTTTCGTTGGCTCACTTTTTAATTCTGCAAAATCGCAGGATGTGATTCTTAACGGTAAAATTGACAACCTCCTCGAATTCTGCACCCCTTTTTCGGAAGAGTTCATTATGTCAGACAATGTGAAGCTGATGACAGATGTGTACTTACCCGTAATGCGAGATTGTTTACTCGTACCAATAAGTATTAATCTTCCATCTGAGCTTCAGGCAATTTTCGGGAATGACCCTATTGAATATGACCTCGAATTAATCCCGCGCGGAACGCAGTACGTGATTTATGATTCGCTGAATGGACAGCCCAACCCTAATCCGTACAAACTGCCGATGGTACTTACTAGAACGCCTTATGATAAAGGTGATCAGGATGCTGCGGAAGCACCAATAATGAATTTGCTCGGCTATGCCTTCGCGAAGCAGGACCAACGCGGCAGATATGCCTCTGAAGGTGTGTATTTACCGCTTACCAGTGATGGTTGGGACAAAGGTGTTTATCACCCAAATTCCCAGCATGTTTTGGATAAAACAAATCCTACAGACATTAAGAACGGAAACAGACATGAGGATGGTTACGATACCAAGGAGTACATCAAAAACCGACTGATGCGTGATTACGACCTTGATGGTGATGGAATCACGGACACCACAGACCTTCTTTACACGGGTAGATTCGCCATGTTTGGCGCTTCCGCTTTGGGGTATAACCAATACCAAGCTGCCGCTGCTCACATGATGGATGTAGATGAACCGGGCTTGAAATGTATTATGCCCATTGTTGCTCCTGCAGATTTCTACAAAGGCGTAGGCTACCCGAATGGCGTATTACGCGACCGCTTGGTAACGGGTTGGCTAAAAGGACAGATTTTTTCTGGAATTGATGATGACCTTATTCCAATTGATACTGACCCACAGAATAACATTCATAGTTCTGCCGATTATAACCTCCCGCAAACGATTACGGTAAATGGTGTGGAAAGAACATTCCAGCAGAATAAGTTTGATGCTGCCAATCTTGCTATTGACCACTTTGTATCCGTTCAATACCCAGATCCAGAAACTGGAATCCCAACCTGCGGGTACTATCCAAATGCATCTGGACGACCAGAAATTGACATCAGCCGAGCAGTTACAGACGTTGATGGTGAGGGACAATTAGACGGACAATACAGTCGATTTAGGAACATGGAAGTTCCTGGTTACCACCTAAGCGGATGGTGGGATATTTTTATTGATTCTCAGACAGAAAGTTGGGCAAACATGAGAAGGCACCTCAGCAAAAATAAATTTAACCGTCCTGGAGTAACTAACCGCGAACTACAAAAACTAGTGATTGGGCCTTGGGCGCACCAAACAATCGGCTCCACAACTACTGGAGATAGAACGTACCCAGAAAATGTAAATGCTCTTTTAGGAATCAATTTCGATGATTTCAGTGAAACCAATATTCCTATTGATAAAGCATTAAACTCAGAAGTTATCGGATGGTTTCGTTACAATTTGAACTACCACCCAGATGAGTTTATTGGTGAGCCAAAGTTCATTCTTCCAGAATCAGACAATCTTTATCCTATTACGGAAATTGACCTTTTTGGTCTGGGTACGGCTACAATTGACATACGTGTTCCTGCAGAAGAAGTACGACTACCTTACGACCAGTTGATTGGAATACTAACTGGTTCGGCACCGCTTACAGGACTGAAAGCCGAGTTGGTTTATGATTCTCCATTAGGAGGCGGAACAATTCCTATTGACTTGCCAGACATTCCGTTAGACAATGTGATTCCGGGGCTAAGCGCTCAGAATATTGACCCAATTCCTTACCGTGATTTTGCAGACCCTAACGAAATTGCAAATGTTCGTTTGTATGTAGTAGGACCTAACGATGACACAGAAGCAC
>JBLIGB010000090.1:0-6390 GCA_047636795.1 Bacteroidia bacterium
CCGCCATGTTTGTGCGTCCATTCCCAAGCTTGCTCCATAAACTCATCTCTAGAGAGATCCCACTTACGAATTCCTTCCTCCTTTAACTTGTTTACAACCTTAGCTTCAGTAGCAATAGACGCATGGTCTGTACCAGGAACCCAGCACGCGTTGTAGCCCTGCATTCTGGCTCTTCGCACCAATACATCCTGAATGGTGTTGTTAAGCATGTGCCCCATGTGCAACACGCCCGTTACGTTTGGTGGCGGAATGACTATTGTGTACGGCTCACGCTCGTCTGGCTCAGAATGGAAATATCCATTCTCCATCCAGTAGCTATACCATTTGTCTTCGGTTTGTGTTGGGTCGTACTTGGCTGCAATCTCGCTCATCAGGGTGCTTTTTTGAAGGGTGCAAAATTAGGAATTGTAAAGCGGGATTGAAGTTGAAAATCTAAGTGCCTGATGCAATGAAAGAAAGATGATTTGGCTCTTCAAAAGCTATGGCAAGATACCCGCCAAAGGCAAAGGCGAAATGGAGGTGTATTTTGTAGAAAACGTTGTTCGTCTACGTAAAATAGGGCTTTAGCTGCTTCGACCTTTCGCCCGAACCGACCGAAGGGAACACACGACCAAAGGACGTAAACCGAAAACAGCAAACTGTGATGAACTTGTGGCAAACACTTCTCGCCCTATTTGCATAGTTGGTATTAACTTACATTATTCAATTTTTTCGTAATAATATATTATCACTGTGCTTATTGCCTTGGCATCAACACCTGTTATCATAACATATCTGTTTCCAATGTATTCCAATCTATAATGCCATGTGCCATACTGATTCTCACTTTGACTCGTTTTTTTATTCGTTTCAACAAACCTTTTTATATCTGCACATAATTTCTTTGCCTTACTTTTTTGATAATTAGGTTCGTTTATATACTGTGTCTCAGTCCATAATAGTTCATATTTACTGCATGATGTATCAAATACATTTGTAGAAATTGAGTCTTTGATAAGAGGAAAAATATTTCTCTTACCAAAGTTATTTTGACACTTTATTAAGTCCGATTTAAATATTTCAAATTCTTCATTTAATTGACTTTGTGAAAAGGATTGAATTGAAATAATGAGTAGTATGAAGGATATAATGTATTTAATCATATGTAAGTTAACGTTTACAGCTATGAAAAATAGGGTTTTAGCTGCTTGGACCGTTAGCTGCGCTGACCTTCGGTTCGCCCGAAACTGCAAACTGCGCTGAACTTGTGGCAAACACTTCGCGCCCTATTTTGTGAGACTAAAGGTCTAACGAAACGAGCAACTAGCTATTCCTCCTCCACACGTTCTTCTAATTCTTCTTTGGCATCATCCGTCAGGTTTCCTTCTTCATCATAATCATCATCTTCTTCAATGATGGCCTGAGCTTCGTCCATAGTCATACGAACCAAATAGTATTTCTCATCCGTTTCGAACGGTAGAGCCGAAACACGATTGCCTTGCGCGTTAATGAAAGTGACCAAATTTTCTTCAAATCCGTATGGGTATTCTAGTTTGATCATTTCCTGAATCTGAGTGTCAAGTTTATCGTAATCCTTCACTACTCGTGGTTTTGCTTTGCTCATTTTCTTTAACGCAGATTGTGCTTAAAATTCTGTTTTACTTGGGGCGATAATGATAGGTAAATCATCAAGATTGTAAGCTACTGAGGAGGTATTATTTTAACTCATTTCGAAAGTCGTGGTAAAGTTGAAGTCAGAGGCAAAGGAGAAATGAAGACGCATTACCTAGAAAATGTTTAACTCCTGATCTCAACATTATCTGTTGAAACTTTCAGTTTAGTAGCTATGCAAGATCGTTTTCAATAAACTACTTTTCGTTATGCAATTATCCACCCTCGATTGGTCCATCATTGCGGGCTTTTTTATCGTTTCACTCATTGTCGGAATTATCGTTTCACGCAAAGCGGGAAGCAGTTCGGCTGAGTTCTTTCTCTCTGGTAGAAACATGCCTTGGTGGCTACTTGGTATTTCCATGGTGGCAACCACATTTTCTGCCGACACACCCAATTTAGTCACAGATATTGTTCGGAAAAATGGTGTTTCTGGTAACTGGGTTTGGTGGTCTTTTCTTCTCACAGGAATGTTGACTGTCTTCGTTTATGCAAAGTTGTGGCGGAGGTCAGGAGTTCTTACTGATTTGGAGTTTTACGAGATTAGATATGGTGGAAAAAGTGCGGCTTTCCTTCGCGGTTTTCGTGCGTTGTATTTGGGTGTTTTCTTTAATGTGATGATTATGGCAACGGTTTGTTTGGCTGCCATTAAAATTGGTGGTGTTATGCTCGGACTTTCACCCGGACAAACGCTGCTTATAGCCAGTGTTGTAACGGTGCTTTACAGTTCGCTCGGTGGTTTGCGAGGCGTTTTAATAACTGATTTCTTTCAATTTATTTTGGCAATGGTTGGAACAGTTTGGGCTGCGAATGTTCTGCTTGATTTACCACAGGTTGGTGGTTTAGATGCGCTGCTGGCGAATAAAGAAGTGGCATCGCTCACTAATTTCCTTCCTGATTTTTCAGACACTGAAAGCTTAATCCCGCTCCTTATAATTCCATTAGCCGTGCAATGGTGGAGTGTTTGGTATCCGGGAGCAGAACCTGGTGGAGGAGGTTACATCGCGCAGCGAATGTTAGCTGCAAAAGATGAGCAGAACGCCATGGGAGCGACCTTGCTTTTCAATATTTCGCATTACGCTCTCCGACCTTGGCCTTGGATTATTATTGCGCTGTGCTCAGTTGTTGTGTTCCCAAATCTGGAAAGTATTCAAGCTGCATTTCCTCACATCGATCCAAGTATTGTAAACGATGATCTGGCGTATCCAGCCATGCTTACGTTCTTACCTTCTGGCTTGCTTGGTTTGGTCATAGCTTCATTAGTGGCAGCTTTTATGAGTACGATTTCCACGCATTTGAACTGGGGAAGTTCCTACGTAGTGAATGATTTTTACCAGCGGTTTATTAAACCAGAGGCATCAGAAAAAGAGCTGGTAATGGTTGGGAGAATCTCTACTGTTCTGTTAATGTTGTTTGCGGCATTATTCGCTTTAATGTTGACAAATGCGCTTCAAGCATTCAATATTCTGATGCAAATAGGAGCAGGGACAGGCCTCATTTTTATTCTGCGTTGGTTCTGGTGGCGCATCAATGCTTGGACAGAGATTAGCGGTATGGTGATTTCCTTCATTGTAGCAATTGTCCTTGAAATTGTTGCTCCCGAACTTGTTGCTCCCAACTATAAATTGCTGGTTGGTGTGGGAATTACAACCATTGGCTGGCTGACTGTCACCTTCCTTACGCAGCCCGAAACAGAAGAAACGCTGCGTGGTTTTGCAAAGCATGTTAATCCAACTGTTGGCTGGAAAGATTACCGTTCTAATGAAGTCGTTGTAACGGGAAATTTGCCATTACAGATTCTCGGAATGTTTCTCGGCTGTGTGATTGTTTACACAGCTCTTTTCGCCACAGGCTCGTTCATTTATGAGAATACTTCTTTAGGTCTTGTCTTGGGCGGAACATCCGCTGTATGTCTGATTATACTAGCGCGATTGTGGAGGAAGTTTTGATGAGGACGAATTGCGGTTTACAGAACCACTTACTCGGAGTGACGCGTTAGGGGTGGAAGTGGCATCCTTTTTTGTTCTTCGCAAAAAAGATATAGCGTACGACCCGACCCACGCTTTTGGGCGTGGGAAACGCCCCAAAAATCTACATTATTGAATATGAAATTTGAATTGACACCTTTGCAGAAAGCTGAGAATTATGGATAGAAGATTGGAACAATTTGAGCGTTTGCTGAATATTATGGATGAGCTGCGGGAGAAATGTCCGTGGGATAAAAAGCAGACGTTAGAGAGTTTGCGGCATTTGACAATTGAGGAAACGTATGAGTTGGCCGATGCGATTTTGGACAATGACCTTGAGGAAATTAAGAATGAACTTGGCGACATTCTATTGCATATCGTGTTCTATGCAAAGATTGGCTCGGAGAAAAATGCGTTTGACATTGGAGATGTGGCGGAAGGAATCTGCGAAAAGTTGATTCACAGACATCCTCACATTTATGGTGATGTTGAAGTTGCTGATGAGGAAGAAGTGAAGCGGAATTGGGAAAAACTGAAGCTAAAAGAAGGAAGAACATCCGTTTTGGAAGGTGTTCCGAAATCCCTTCCTGCTATGATAAAATCAACACGAATTCAGGAAAAGGCGCGTGGCGTTGGTTTCGATTGGGATAACCAAGAACAGGTTTGGGATAAGGTAAAGGAGGAGTTGGGCGAGTTAAAAGTTGAAATTGACAAAGGAGCCGAGCATAAAGCAATTGAGGACGAGTTTGGTGATGTGCTTTTTTCTATGATTAACTACGCTCGCTTTGTGGATGTGGACCCAGAAATGGCATTGGAACGTACCAATAAGAAATTCATCAAGCGGTTTCAGTATCTCGAATCACAGTCCAAAAAAGACGGAAAGGAACTATCTGATATGACCTTGGTGGAAATGGACGAGTATTGGAATGCGGCCAAAAAACTCAACGATTAAGCAGATAACTTAGAGTTGAATAAGCAAGGATTTGCTTGATTCTCTACTGGAAAACTGAATAACATATAGGCCTGTTTTTTGTTTGAATTCTCGTGCATTCAGACTGCTTGACGTGCTACCTTTTTGAAGCAGTTTTCCATTGGTACTAAAAAGCTTCCATTTGTATTTGCCAGCAGTAGGGAATTGAATTTCTTGAAGGAGCCTACTGGAATTGTAAACGGGTTTTACGCCAATTTCCTGTGTCTGTTCAGCAACAGAAACGAAGATTTCAGGATGTAGGCGGTACATTTTCCCTCCTAGGCCGAATGATGCTTCATCTGTTACATACAGAAATCCATTCCGAAAACAGATTCCTTCTTTCTGTGAGAAGATACTCAACGTAAGTTCAGCCACATCGCCTCCAAAGAAGTCGGTGCCGGTAAAATTTCGGAAGAGCCATATTTTATCTGAAGTCAGCAGGGCAACTTCGCTACCATCTTCCGAAATATCGGCAGCTGTTATAGAGAAGATATAACTGCTTGATTCAACGTTGAAACTGTCTTTCAAACTGGCCATATACGTTCCGCCAACGGTAGGAAGCGTGTAATGTTTGGTGTAGCCTGTAGAGGGGTCAGAACGGTCTTTGCTGAATAAATGAAGTGAATCTTGATAGTAAAAAAGGGCTTCCATATCGAAGTTTCCGTACGCGCCAACTGTTGGAATTGTGGTTTGATCGGGGTAAGAAAAGTTGATGGTGTCTGTTACATAAGCCGTTGTAATACACGTATCAATACTCGGAATCTTTACCACATGTAAGTCAGTTCTATTCAACTGGTTATTACCGAAGTTTCCGATAAACAAGTTTCCCTGTGAATCTTTGGTTACTTCTTCCCAATCGGTATTTGGGTCGCCAACAACAGTAACTGTTCGCTGAATTACACCTAGTGTGTCAACACAGAAAAGTTCGGGGCCATTTCCACTATCGTTATGTGTCCAAAACCAGTCGTTCGGTCCGTTTTCAAGTCCAGATGTTTCAGTAACCGCTGATGGTAATTCGCACAATTCAACAATAATAGGTGTTTGCGCGTTTGAAGTTGAAACACAAAAGGTTAGAGCAAGGATGGGGTAGAGGATGCGTTTAAAAATCATGGGAGTAAGGTACAGGACTTGTCAAAATTTGGGCAACCCATTTATTAATAGTCCCAAAAAATCAGAAACCAGAATATTCCGCTGGTACATTATCTAAGTTTGCACGCAAATGTTAGCATACTATCTCATATTATTTGGAACTGGAGCGCTTATACTCTATGCTTATCGAACTATTCATGTTCTTACGCACAAAATTCGGCCTGGACCAAAATGGCTTGCTCGCGGATTGTTTCTGTTCGTAGTGATATTCATCTACGCGACCACTTCATACTTGGCAGTGAACCGTTCAGATTATCGAGACAATCAGTTTTTAAATGATTACACTATTATCGGTGCCATTACGCTTTCTGTAACTCTTCTGAGTATTTGCGTTTTTCAGCTACTGGCGGATTTCGTTTTGCTGGGGCGATACATTCACTATCGTAATTCGCGAGAAGAAGTAAGCAGTGAAATGACGCGTAGAACTTTTATGAATGCCATTGCGCTTAGCGTTGGCGGATTGGTTTTAGGATCTGTTTTGTGGGGAACAACCAAAGGCAGGTTTGGCTGGCGTATAATGAATAACAAGCTGAGTTTTGATAATCTCCCAAAGGCATTTGATGGATTGAAAATCGTTCAAATTTCCGATCTCCATTTGGGAAGCTTCAACAAGAATTTTGAACCGATGGAAGAAGCCGTTGCTATGATTAATGA
>JBLIGB010000091.1:0-6246 GCA_047636795.1 Bacteroidia bacterium
TGCTTCCCAGAGAACTGGTGCTTTTCCGCGTCCAAATCAATATCCATTTGATAAGAAACGTGCTGCTGCCAATAGCCGTATTGGGCAAAAGAAATTTGCGCCTGAGATATTAAGAAAACGAGTAGGATAAGTCCTGCTGGCTTATGGGTAAATTTCATTTTTTCATGTTTGGGAAAAAGACAAAGTTAAACTGTTGAGACAAAGTCCGAAATGCTGCCCATTAAAGATTAGAAGCAATTAACGGTATTCGGGTAAGTTTGCAAGCAGTTATCAGATAGACTATCAATGGAAACCAGAAAACACGACAACTTCGATGAGTTTGCCCGAAACTATGACGATGTTCACGCGGAAACACTGGACATAAGTGGTGCAGACAGGGATTATTTCAGTGAGTACAAGATTGAAGAAATGGCGCGTCATGAAGATGTTTCTTCTGATTTATCAATACTAGATTTTGGTTGTGGAGACGGAAATTCTGTCAAGTACATGCGTAAACACTTCCCGAAAGCTGACTTGAACGGAACTGACGTTTCTGAACTCAGCATTGAAGAGGCTGATGACAAAAAAATTACTGGAGCGAAGTTTAAACCATACGATGGCGTGACTTTACCTTTTGAAGACAACCAGCTTGATGCTGTTTTCACTTCAATGGTTTTCCACCACATTAGTTTCGACTTACATGATGGAATTTTGAAAGAAATCCACCGGATTCTTAAACCCGGTGGCCGCTTTTACATTTTTGAACACAATCCGCTAAACCCTGTTACCAGGAAGATTGTTCGCGAGTGTGAGTTTGACCACGATGCAATTCTTCTTCAGCATAAATACACCAACAAAATGTTGGACAAAGCCGGGTTTACCAGTCGTAATCTCTGGTTCACGCTCTTCCTTCCAAGGCACTGGGTTTTCCGCTGGGCGCTTATGGCCGAACGGTTAATCCAATGGCTGCCCTTAGGGGCGCAGTACTACGTTCGGGCCGTTAAATAATTACTCGGCAATTTCACTAATTGGAACATAAACGCGAATTGCATCGCGGTTTCTTTCAAATCATCCTCTCACCACCGTACAATCGCCATGTTATTCTGAAACAAAAGTAGGTTATCCCTCATTTTGGCGCTTCACTATCTCACCGATGTAACTTTCCAATTCAACCGTTGTCTTTGCTGCTTCTGTGTATGTCTTCTTCGAATAAAGACGTGCGACTTGATCTGGTACAAAACCTATATCCATTGGGAGCAGTTTAGAAACAATACCTACCAAGCCGAGAAACCACCTAGGTATTAGAACAATGGTTATCTTTCTACCAGAAACTCTTTCAATCATTAAGAGTAGTTCCTTAAATGAGTACCCAACAGATCCATTCAGAACAATGGTTTGATTCTCCTTGATTTTTTCAAATGCGGCTTCAAAAATTACGTCCACTGTATCCGAAATGTGAATAGGGTACATTTTACTTTCTACTCCTGCTGGGCAAAGCTGAACACCTCCATTTATCGCATCATGAATCGTTTTTTCTATCCCCTCAGACTTTGTGCCGCCATAAACTTCTGATGGCCTAATTACAACCCACTTCTTTAGCTTTTTAACCTCTTCTTCTGCCCTAAGTTTACTCACTCCGTATGCTCCGCTTTCTTCTCCCGCTACGCGTGAGCTAATAAAAACAAACAGTGGTTTCTTCTCTTTAGAAATACAACTAATTAGCTTACGGGTACCCTCATGGTTCACATCAAAGTAGTCCTTCTGTGTTTTGCTATGCGTAATGGCTGCAGCATGAATAATAATGTCGCTTTCTACTACAAATTTCAAATACTGTTCTGAGTTTTGAATGTCACCTTCGAGCCACCGAATTCCATTGTAATCTAACGCATTTTTACTTCTAGTGAGCCCAGTAATATCAAACCTCTCGGTATCAACTTTTGCAAGCACTTGAAGCATTAATTCCGAAGAGGCTCCCGTTACGAAAACGCGTTGTTTTCTGGTCATGAGATTACTTTCCTGCTCTGTAGTCGTATAGGTTTTTTATGAATTCCCAAATGGCCGCAGGTTTTACAAATGAAGACCGGCCTTCCAGTTCGTAGAATTCGATGGGTAGTTCAAAAAACGTCATCTTCTTATCACGCACATTCAGCATAATTTCTGCGTCAATAAACCAATCGTCAGATTTTAAATTCATTTGCTCATAAGCCGATGCTTTTAGAATCTTAGGTTTTGAGTTAGCATCCTTAGAGCCAATTCCAGAAAAGAGAATCGAGAATAAAACGTTGTATGTTTTACTTATAACTCTACGATAGATACCATCGCCTCGCTTCGTTCTATACGTTTTTACCAAATCATATTTTCCTGTTCGGATTTCTTCAAAACAGGACGAAATACTCTCAATCGGAAACTGTCCGTCTCCATCAATTACGCAGATATAAGTGCCAGTTGCGGCATCCATACCCGAACGCATATCCCATCCCATCATACCCTGTTTTGGTTTACAAAGCACTTTACATTTGGGGTTAGCATCTGCTATTTTATAGACGTAATCACGAGTTCGGTCATCGGAGCCCTCAACGTAGTTGGCTACTAAAACGAGCTCGTAATTTTCGGTCAGAGATTGAATGTGCTTCTCTACCTTGTTGACAAAACCCGGCACCGCCTTACCAGATCGGTAACAAAGAATTATTACGGACAGTTCCACTTGTTTCAACATAAAACAAAACTAAGATATATTGCCTGTTGAAGCAGCCTGCTTTTCTAAAGCATCACGGATGAATATTGAAAGTCAACTACTGTGTATTGGCTATATATAAAATCATATGTTCGGTTTCCTCTATTTTAGAAAACACGTTCTTAAACCGATTTGGAAGACTGTATTTCAGGTTTCAACTTCGAAATCCTGTCTGAAACGCGTGGGTCAGGGGCTTGGATTGTTCTAGACTGAACATCCATCATGCTTACAGACTGAAATGAATTGAAATAAAGGGGATAGAAAACCCGAGTTAACGTATCGGGAGAGTTGTTGGTGTAAACCAGTTTCTGCTTCCCATAGAACTGGTGCTTTCCGCATCCAAATCAATATCCATTTAATAAGAAGCGTGCTGCTACCAGTAGCCATGTTGGAAAAATCTGACATTAAACAATAGACTCAAAATGAAAGAGAATACAAGAGCAAACTGATGCCTATTGACCATAGAAAAGATAATTAGTTGTTTCTAAAATCGGCTCTGCATTATGCGTCCATTTACTTGACACACAATACTTGTCCTTCCCTTTTGGTAAGAAGAGATAGTCTGGGTGCAGATAGTTCATGTGCTCCTCTTCAACCTTCTCGAAATCAAAGCCGTGCTGCTTTACAAAGTAGCCCAACGAAGTCCGATAATATGCATTTTTCATTTCTCGGGAAAGCATTGTGTCACGAGGCAAGGCGTTCATTCTATGGAAAACTGCCCCAGGCAAAACGGATTTAAGAAATGTGAATTCGTTATAGTGTACACTCCCCTTAAATAAGGTGTCGCATACAAAATAACCGAAGCGGGTCGTTTCCTTATTATTCAACAACCCTCTCATTTTCGTCCATTCAGTAGCTGGAATAGTTGCTTTCTCCTTATATCCCGATACATGTAATTTCCAATCATAGGTTACCAAATAGTAATCGCTTAAAACAACAATTCTTGTTGCCTGATAAGCGATAGCAACAATGATAATGGCCACAAAAATCTTGGTCTTCCCGTTATTCAAAGAGACCAGCATACTCATCAGTCCAACAATACAAATTGGTGCCAATATTCCTGTAAAGTGAATAGACGGAATCTGAGCGCTATTTCCTTGAACTAACGGAAAAATAATCGCTAGTGATAGCATCGTTGCTAGCAAATAAGAACCCTGAACAAGCACTAGTTTTCGACCATTTTGACTATTCCTCCAAAAAAACAGCAAGCCCAAAAGGTATGGAAGGATAAAAACTTGGGAAATACAAGCCCGAATAAACGTATGCACAACTACATAAACATATTCCAGAGAGAACAGGTTAGCACCTGAACTCTCAAATCGGTTGTCCAACCCGTAGTAGACGAATGGGATAATCCCCGCTATAAACAAAGGAATACCCTTTGATAAGGCGCTAGAAATCGATTCACGTTTATAAATTTTATATCCCACAAGGGAAATCAGAATCAGACCTCCAGTTATGGCCGATGCTATAATCAATCCCCCATTTAACAATGCAATAAAAAGTAATCCAACCGTACCCAACATCCAATTTTTTTCTACGATTAAAACGCAAAAAATAAGCCCAGCAAGACCAACAATCAAATACGGACCGGCACCATAAATCGGATAATAGCACATAAAGAGATTAAATAAATCAAGATCTGGCAGAGGAACCGGAATCAATTCTAGATAAATTGCCCCTAGCGCCATGAACACAGAAAAGATTCCAAGGAAGTACTTTCCCGTATATCTCCTAACCCAACCAATTATCATTAAGGAAAAAGCGAATACCGCTAACGAGCGGTATAGAATCATATAGGAATAATACGGAAGGATTGAGCTGATGTTAGAGTAAAGGCTTGAAAACCATAAGTCTCCAAAATGATAAATCGTTCCGTTGTATTCTGGCGATTTGTTTTCTGACGTTCCCTCAATCCCCGACCCAAACATAGCGTGAGCATATGAAGCGTAATACGAAGCATCCTGATTACCAACATAAAGGCCCTCCGTTATTCGTAAGTCGGACCTTATTGCCTCCAGCAGAAAAATCACAAGTCCCAACAGAATGAAAAAGGCTAGCTCCCTTTTTCGAGCATACGTAATATCAGTATACTCGAACCGCGTCTTATTCTGCCAAAACATCCATATGAATAGCATAGCGTAGAAAATCATCCCTGTATTCTTGCCTGCCGCAACAATAGCAAAAACAGAAATGGAGCATAACGCTCCTAACGCTATTCGTAGACCAATACTCAAAAACGGCTCTTCTACTTTAGAAATCAGCATTGCGCCTATCAAATAGAATAAGCCAACACTCCCCACAAAGGATATAATCACCGGCCAACCAAAAGGGTTAAGTTCTTCTAACATAGTTGTTTTTCTGGTTTAAAACGGCTCTATATGATATTCACTCCTTCCACAATAAAAATAACCGTGGCAACCTGAATAGTCCAAAGGTGATAGCGGAAACCATCATAAAAACTAAAGACAAAACCGCCAGCAAAGTATTATGTCTGAAGCCACAAGCCAACATCAACACGAGCCAAATACTAATTGCAACTCCTGACTTAAAGAGTTGATTGGCGAATTTATGATTGCGAGCAAACGCGTAAAGGCCTACCGCAAAAATCAATGCCGAAATCATTAACCCATCTTTCCAGACAGATGCCAAGCTAAACCACACAATGGGGAAAAGTCCAATACCCGCGAGAACGACCAGTTTTAATGAATTTGTTCGACCAGAAACCATTGCATCAATCAATAGCGCCAACCCCGACCAATAGAGCACATGCTGAAAAATCAATAGTCCTACTGGCCCTTTCAAAACAACGTTGAACATTGACCATAGGTGTACTATTATAGGCGGATGCCAATCATTAACGGCAAGTATTCCGTTTACCTGATACCATTGCGATAATGAATCGTTTCCCATGCTGCCAGGGAAATAGAGCAGAATAGAAACTAGACAGAGCAGAAGCGCTCCTCCCGAGTAAATCGCTTTTTGTATCGGCCACATACTATTTAGTGTTCTATCCCAGCCAGTTTGAACATAAACGCGTACTCCATAGCGGTTTCTTTCAAGCTCTCAAACCGCCCACTTGCACCACCGTGGCCAGCTTCCATGTTAGTGTGAAGTAGAAGCAAGTTATCGTCCGTTTTATTCACTCTCAGCTTAGCAACCCATTTGGCTGGTTCCCAGTACTGCACTTGGCTATCGTGAAGTCCTGTTGTTACCAACATATTTGGGTACTCGTGTGCTTCCACGTTATCGTATGGCGAGTAGCTTAAGATATAATCGTAGTATTCCTTTTCATTCGGATTTCCCCACTCATCGTATTCCCCTGTTGTAAGCGGAATAGTTTCGTCAAGCATAGTTGTGATTACGTCTACAAAGGGAACTGCCGCAACTACTCCTTTCCAAAGGTCTGGTCGCATATTAACGATGGCACCCATCAGCAATCCGCCAGCAGAGCCACCCATTGCGAAAAGGCCATCGTTGGTGGTGAACTTGTTTTCGATGAGATATTCTCCGCAGTTAATGAAATCTGTAAA
>JBLIGB010000092.1:0-6211 GCA_047636795.1 Bacteroidia bacterium
TGCCAGTTTGTCTGAATTATGCATAATGAAGCCAAATGTCCTGGAAAAAGGTTCAAGCTGCGCAAAAATTTGGCTCTACACTTCAATAATCGAAAGCAGCTATAAATTGAATTTGGTATTTCTTTTTTAGCCAACTAAAACTAAAAATGAAAACCTATATAAATACCCATTCAATTGTCAAGGTTTTCGGGACAATGATGTCCACTGCGGTAATTGTCACGTTTTCATCCGTTGCTTTTCCTCAAGAGTCCATCAATATTAGGATGGCTTCGGTTGAATTGAGTGGTAACACCCGAAATTCCTATACAATCGATATACCACAGGTTTCTTTGAAAGATGTGGAACGCGATTGGCAGAGAATAGTTGGTAAACGTGCCAAAGGCAAAGAACCTTTTGTAAGAGGGGAGAATATTCAAGAAGGTGTGGGGAATAAGAATATTTCGCCAGAGCCTTTTACTCTTTACAGTAAACTGATTGAAACGACTACTGGCGTTCGCATAACTGTATTGTTAGGACAGAATGATGTCGTTTCTGTTTCAGGCTTCACCAATACTAATCAAGGTTTAGTGATGCAGGAATTTATGACCGATTTTGCTGTGTCCGCCTATCGCGAAGCAGTGAAAACAGAACTTAAAGTGGAGGCAAAAAAGCTGAGTGACCTAGAAAGTGGTATTTCCAAAGCAATCAAAACAGAGGAAAAAACTAATATGATTATCACGGAGAATGAACGGGATAATGAAAGGGCTGCGTATGTAATTGCCACTAATAAACGTGATATTAAACGCACCACGCATGATATAACAGATCAAAAGGAAGTGGTCTTTTGGACCGCTGCACTTCCTAATGCCAACAAGGGTGCTAAGAAAACACTTGATGAAATGAAGGACGAAAAGAGGGGGCTACAAAATGAGAATGAAAAAACAAATGAAGACATATCCGACAGAAACAAGGAAACACGTGCTGCCGATAAAAAGAAGGATGCAGCTCATCGGGTTCATGATACGAAAGCCACAGCCATTGATGCACAAAGAGAAGTAGTGGCTGGGGTGAAGCGGAAACTAGACAGTATCAAGTAAATTGAAGTAAACACATAAAAGTCTCGGGTATGTTCTTATTAATTCCTGGTATGGTAATAACTGCCTATATGTCTTTCAATTCCTTAGCCAGGGAAAAGACGGGTGAAATGTGAAATCTCAAAAAATCCAGAGTTAAACCGCAGTACCATTATGTTTCACTACCGTTGGAGTTTACTCTCACAGGTTCTGGTAGTTTTATTATTTAGCGGAATGCTGAAACTAAACTATGCTGAATCCAGATCTCTTGATAATCTGTCAATTCATCTGAATCACATTGTAAAAGGTAGTTTACAGCCGAGGGTGATTATTGGACTAGTTTTAGGTGCTGGATTAGCAGTTCTACTTAATCTATCTATAGTTCTGCTTTGATAGAATATCAGTTTGCGACTGGCCAATTGGCTTGGTCTGCCAGGTCAGATATTCATGCGGCTGTTTCTTTAATCCCATTTCTAATGGGTTTTGTAAGGTAGAGATTCTGAAAATGAATGCTCTATTAGATTAAGCAGTTACTGGAATTATCATTACCGCAATCTTAACGCTTACCTCAGTATGCGACTATCTTTGTGCTTGGATATAGACTTGTTTGAATCGGTATAAATTCTCAGCAATACATAGAAGCAAACTAGCCATCAGAATTGAGCTGTCAGTATTTTTTTCATGTCCACAAAGCTGCGGGTAGTGGTTGGCGTGTCTGTTAAGCAATACTTACTAAGAGTTACATCGATCTCACATTGATTGTTTGCAGATTCGTTGCATCCTAACATTCATACCTTACGTGACAAGCAGCAACCACACTTTAGTATACTGCCTTAATCTAATGCTGATTGCATTTGAACTATGAATATTTACATCAAATACATGGTTAGTTTGCGCTGCAAAATGATGGTTAAGGCCGAACTGAAAAACCTTGGTCTTCATTTCGTTTTTGTGGATTTGGGTATGGTAGAGATACTCGAAGATATTACGGTGAAACAACGTGAGCAGTTGAAGGTAAACCTAAAGAAATCGGGTCTCGAACTGCTCGATGATAATGATGCAATACTTGTGGCAAGAATCAAAGGAGTTATTACCGAAATGGTTTACTCTAATGAAGAGGTTCCGAAAGTGAATGATTCCGACTATATCAGCGGAAAGCTCAGTTACGACTATACCTATTTGGCCAACACCTTCTCAGAAGTAAAGGGTATGACCATCCAGCAGTTTATCATCATCAACAAGATTGAACGGGCTAAAGAACTTATCCTTTATGATGAATTGAATCTAACCGAGATTTCCCACCGTCTTAACTACAGTAGCGTAGCGCACCTATCCAATCAATTTAAGAAAATCACAGGCCTCACTCCAACTTTCTTCAAGCAACTCGGAAAGAAGCGAAAAGGTAACCTTGAAAATCTGTGATATATGTAAGTCTTACACAAACGTGTCTAAGAAGTGAAGTTTTTTGGAGTCTGAATTTTGTGGGTTAAAGAGGTTTCTCGCATTTGTACAAACGAACTCCTCAATTCAGAAATCCTAATTTAAATGTAGTCTAAAAGACCTATCGATTTGTCTTAACTGATTCCCCCGCACTAGTTCAGCATGAGGGAATCAGTTTATTTTATGACCAATAAAGAACTACACGAACTAAGAGTATTATGTACAAATCTTCAAACGCTACTCTTTGGTATTTGAACTCGGAAAAGGTGCGTATCTCTGGGATGTAGAAGGCACCGAATATACCGGCATGTTGGCGGAAATTGCCATGAATAGCGTTGGTCACAGCCATCCGAAATTGGTAAAATCTATTCAGGAACAGACAGTAAAACTCACTCATATTTCCAACTTCTAAATGAGTGAACCACAGGTTCGGCTATCACAGAAATTATTGGAGCCATGGGATACATAGCTTCATAGCTGGTATGCATCCTCGTCAATCATCCAGAAGTGGAGATTGCGGTAATCCACTTCAGAAAGTCGTGCAGGAGAATGTTTCTTATATATACATCGGTTTTTACGGGGATTGCAGTCCACGTTTTGGTTTCGGCCGATGAACCTGAACTCGTTTTCTTAGCCTTGCCGCATGGTGTATCAATAGATTTCGTGAAGCGTTTCAAAGACAAAGCCTTCAAAATTGTTCACCTTTCAGTTGATTTTCGATTGAAATCACAATCGAGTTACGAAGAGTGATACAATATGTCGCATATGTATCCAGAAGCAATTTAAACGGCCAAGAAGCTGATTCGCAAGGTTTCAGATTCAACTTTGGTCAAAACGGACATGTTCGGTCGTGACCCAAGCTGGGGGGAATCATCTGTGCAACTAGGAATGCTGGTGTCTAGTTCGTTTATACGAAAGCTGACTTGCATTTTGGTAATTCGGGAAAATTAGTTAGAGTGCTGGAAAAAGGCACGCTACAGGAATACGATCAACTACATGAAAAAGTTGCTGCGTTAATCTCACATTCACATCAAGTTGGATGTAAGCGATGGGCGTTTTTCCTCTAAGGGTTGGGGATCTGACCTCACTATAGACTATGTGATGTTCAATTCGGTTTACACGACCTGATTAAATCAACCTCTTATCAATGTAATCTGAATTGAGCAGGGCAAGAGCACCCATATATTTTAGTTTAAAGGAAACGAGGTCCCCAACTTTGTAGTTCTTGTCGCTTTCGCCTATGTCAATTACAAGCATGTCTGAACTTGCACCCACAACAGTAATTTTATCATCTGTTGGCGTGAGATAGTCGGCAGAAACATCAAGCAAACCGATGTCCAAGATGGCGCGATGCATATTCTCGCCAAAATCGTTCTCATCCACTTCAAATACTTCACCCGAAGGATTTTCGGCCAAAATACCAATCGGCACTTTCGGTTTTTCGGTTATCTCAATAATCTCGGTAAAGAGTTTCAATACATCAGATTGCATCCCGTCAATAGTTCCTTCGCTCAGAAGGTCGGCACCGAAAAAGAGCGTCTCTCCCACTCTGAAATGGTTCACGCTCTCTGGCACTTGATGCTTAAATAGCATAGGAATAATAACGGATGTACCACCCGTAACCCATGGAATCTTAGTATTGAATTTCGCCTCAATCAGTTGTTCGTAAAGGCCTAATTGAATCAGTTTATCCTGCGATGGCAGCACACCATTTAAGCAATTGAGGTTTGTTCCAATTCCCGAAATCTCAATATTCGGAAGTTTGAAGATACTGTCATAGAAATCCATCAGATGATCTCCCATAATGCCCTCACGAAGGTCTCCCAATTCAATCATGATAATGACCCTGTGTGTCTTTTTCTGATTCACCGCTTCATCCGAAAGCATTTTGATGGTTGCAAATTCCGTGTTGAAACTCACATCGGCAAACCTCACAATCTTCTTGATGCTTCGTTTGGCGGGCGGCTTGATGTAAACTGTTCGTATGCTCGCATCGAGCTTCTTCACAGTTTTCAGATTACTAATGCGTGAATCGCAGATTTCCTTTGTGCCGAGGCTGATAATTTCTTTCAAATAGATCTCATTGCCACAGACCAGCTTGGTCACAACCGCCCACTCTTTGCCATACTCCTTAAATAACCCATCCAAAAACTGATAGTTGTTCTTGAGTTTTTCCTTGTACAGCTCTATGTATGCCATGATTATGGGATAAGAATACGCGGGATGTCCTGCGGCAATCGTGTGAGTAATTCGTAATTGAGTTGAATGCTGAGTTCTCCGAACGAGGAGACCGAAATTTCGAGGTCATCTTGCTTTCCGATGAGGACGACTTCGTCACCGATTTTGCTTTCAGGAATGTTGGTAATGTCCACAATCAGCATGTTCATGTTTACCATACCGATAACACTTATTCGCTGGCCGTTTATGAGCACACGACCTTGGTTGCTGAGCGAGCGGCTGTATCCGTGCGCATAACCAACAGGAACGATACCAATTTTGGTCTCGTTTTCGGCCATATAGCTGGTTCCGTAACCGATGAATTCACCTGGTTTTACCATGTGCGTAGTCATGATTTTACTCTTCCACGTGATGACGCGCTTGAGCGGATCAGTCTTGTCGGCCTTACCACTCAAGTAGTTGATGAAAGTCTCTCGATTAGGCCAAAAACCGTACTGCATGATGCCGACACGTGTCATGTCCATTCGTGTTTTTGGGTAATTCAGGGCTGCGGCTGAACAGGCCGTGTGACGAGTTTTAGGCACAACTCCATTCTTACCCATCCAACCATCCAGTTGTTTGAATGTCTTAATCTGTTGACGCACGCGCACATCGTTGGCAACACTTTCCGCGCCTGCGTAATGCGTGCTGAAACCTTCCATAATTAGATGTTCTTGGTTCGATTTGATTATTTCGATGAGTGGCTTGAGTTCCTTTTTGGTAAAACCAGTACGGTTCATTCCTGTGTCGAATTCAATATGTATTCGCGCAGGTTTTCTTAGCTTTTTGGCAATCTCCAAAGCAGACTCCAATCGCACACGTTCAAATACAAAGAATGAAACATCATTCTCAATAACCCATTGTAAATCGCTTCGGTCAATGAAACCCATTATCATCAAATGGCTGCCTTTTAGCACCTCTTTTGCGTTGAATGCCTCGTCTGCACTGAACACCGAAAAGTGATTGACACCACATTTCTCGGCCAACGGAACGTAGGCTCTAATGCCGTGTCCGTATGCGTTTCCCTTCACCACTGCAGAAAGTTGGCAGCTGGCTCCCAAGTTGTTTTTTAGAAACCCGATGTTGTTTCTGAGGGCACTTTCACTGATTTCGATGATGGAAGAACTAGTCATCTATTTTTTCAATAATTGGTCAATAATCGTGGTAAACATTCTCACGCTTGTTGGGATAATCTCATCGGGAAAGTCGTAGTCTGGATTGTGAAGCGCGGGTGTCTTTTCTCCTGCTCCAATACCGAACATGGCTCCCTTGAATTTCTCGGTGAATAGCCCAAAGTCCTCGCCCCAACGGAAGGGTTCTTCCTTCTCGGTATACTCAAATCCGTTTTGTGCGGCCGCTTCGCGAATAATGTTCACCATCTCGGCATTGTTCTGATTAGCCGAAAAGAACTGCGTCCAATCAATCTCCACTTTTAGTTTGTATTTCTTTCCAATCTGGTTGACAAGCTTCTCGCAATCGGCAGCCAAAACATCCATCGTTTC
>JBLIGB010000093.1:0-6196 GCA_047636795.1 Bacteroidia bacterium
TAGGAGTAGGGCTGTTGTCAACAAAAGTCATCGACCAGGCAAATAGTGTACCCGCGAATCCTCCTGCATTATCAACAGCAACGAGAGACCAACCTCCGTTAGGATTCTGACCATCGTACAGACTTGCAAAACCATCCACCTCTTCGGTACGATAAGTACTATCAGCAATACCATCTGTCTGAAGTGTGATATCGTTAGAAGACGTGTCGCTAAACACTACATTGAACATGTTGTCTCCGGTTCCACCGTTATTGGTGCTCAACTCAACAGTATCTCCTGCTGGAGAAACAAGATAAAGGCCTATGTCAGACATCCAGCCATGAACTAAAGAGTCAATGGTTAAGCTCTCAATTTCAAGACAACCATCTAAATTCTCTGGTAAACCACAGAAGAATATTTCTGAAGCTACACCATTCAAGTCACCATCAGGAATTGCGGTAGCTGTAGTGTTCGACTGATACATTGGAGTTGATGTACCGAAGTTCTCAACCTCAATTGCAAAAAGCGTGTCATTATTCAAGTCTTCATCACCCACTAAGGCTGTGAAAACATCAATACTATAAACACCCTGTGCAGATAAGTCTACTAACTCTGTGGAGTAAGTAATTGTTACTGTATCTCCACTTGCAACTGTAGTGGTAGAAGTCTCCAACTGGGCGGTTCCTCCATTTACGCTGAAACCGTAGTCAAATCCGGTTACATCAGCTAGGCCCTTGTTCCAGAACGTGAACGTGATGGCTTCTTCTCCAAGTGAACATCCGTCTCCAGGAGCATCAAAAGAAATCATATCCAAATCCAATTGTGCTTGCTCACGAATAGAGATGTCATCCAATCCAAATCCTGCATTGGTTAAAGAAAGATCTGAACTGAATGCAAATCTGATTTTAACATCAGACAGACCGGCTGCTCCGTCTAATAAGTGCTCAGCAGTTATCCATTCATTTGCGAGACCAGAATTGCCGTTCCAGAAATTGTCAAAGGCATCGTTATACCAATTTACTCCTTCTCCTGCTGCGCCTAACTTGGCCCAAGTAGCACCTCCATCAAGCGAAATGTCAACCCAACCTTCATCACAGCATGATTCAGTTTCGAAAATACCTGCGAAGCTTAGGACTGGATCACCAGTAAATGAAGTGAAATCTAGGCAAGGAGACTCAACATAGGTAGTGTCGTTCCCCAAGTTTGGATAGTCTCCATTAAGAACTGTTACCCAAGCATTCACTCCAGAATTTGCAGTGTCGATGAATACTGATTCAGGATCACCGAGCTCCCAAACATTTTCAACACCGCCCGAAGTCCATCCATTGGTTCCAGACTCGAAATCAATCAGGTAAGGGAATGATGAAAGGATTGGCACGTTTGTAATTATCGTGCTTAGCGTATCGTTGCCCGTATCACCATCACCTATAGCACTAACCCAAACAGATAAGTTATAATCAGCAGGTGTGCTAAGGTCAACAGTTTGAGAGAACGTATAAGTACCACTTTCGTTCGGACTAAGCGTATCATTAAACACTTCGCTAAACGCACTACCGTTATCTAGACTGAATCCCAATATTACAGAGTCCATATCTAGAGAGCCCAGGTTGGTGACAGTTACTTGAACAGATTCTGCTGCAGTTAACCCGCAACTCGTTTCCGGGGAAACAACAGCAGTTAATTCACTATTTACTGGTGGCTGCTCGGTAAGGCTGATGTCATCAATTGCGAAACCTTCCCAATCTGCAAAGTCGCTTGCATCAGATTCAAATACAAAACGAACAATTACGTTTGAATAACCAGCAACGCTATCTAATAGGTGCTTAGATGTCACCCACGTAGAGTCTGTGGTTAGTCCGTCCCACCAGTCTAGGTCAAAGTTAGTACCATGTTCATCTTCATTGTTGTACCAGTTGGTTCCTTCGCCAACATTACCTACAGTTCGCCAAGTTGTTCCAGCATTAGTTGACACCTCTAGCCAAGTACCATCCCAGTTCGCCTCCGAATTGCTGATTAAGGCGAATTCAAAGATCGGATCTATTAAAATTCCAGACATGTCAAAACATGGTGATGTGAGATAGGATAGCTGATTCACGTTATATGCAATGGAGTCTAAATTGGTTGCCCATGCATTCACTCCGCTATTTGCGGTATCAATCAAAATACCTTCTGGGTCACCTAATTCCCATACTCCATTAACCCCATTTGAATACCAGCCACCTGAACCAGACTCAAAATCGGCTAAATACGGAAGTGAAGAAACGACAGGAATACTGGTAATTGAACTGAATAGAGAGTCGTTAAGCACGTCTCCGTCTCCTACGATGGCTGTCCAAGACCCAAAATCATAATCTCCAGTAACAGATAAGTCTACTGGCACAGCGAAGGTGAATGTGTCAACGCTAGCAGCAAAAAGAGTGTCGGCAATTAATTCAGTGATTATTCCTGCGCCTAAATTGTACTCTACGTTGAAATCAACAAGATCGGCATCACCGAAATTTTCTACCACAACAGTTACCAATTCAATTCCAAGACCGCAACCGGTCACTGGCGATAGAACCTCAGTTACACCTGCATTGATCGATGGTTGTTCAAAAATTTCAATATCATCAAAGGCAAAACCATCAAATCCGTTTACGCTGCCATCAGAAACAAATGACACACGAAGTTTAACAGAAGATTCGCCAGCAGCACCATCAATTAAATGAGTGGCTGTAGTATATTCATTTGCTCCACTAACTGGCTCATTCCAACCCTGAGGAATATTAGCGTTGAAAAACGCGTCATTATCGTACCAGTTGGTTCCTTCGCCTACGTTTCCTACAGCAGCCCATGTAAGGCCAGCATCTAGAGAAACCTCAAAACGTGTACCATCATAGTTGGGTTCAGCATTGGCAATAAATGCAAACCTAAATACAGGATCTACGGTGAAGGCTGAGAAATCAAAACAGGGTGATTCAACATAGGAAAGTTCGTTGACGTTATAGAAACCATCAAGATTGGTAACCCAAGCATTAATTCCGGAAGCAGCGGTATCGATAAATGCTGTTTCAGGATCACCTAATTCCCAAGTGCTAAAATCTCCACCCGTAGTCCAACCATCTGCGCCTGCTTCAAAGTCTTGCATGTATGGAAGTGAGGAAATTACGGGGATACTTTCTAAAGTGCTTACTATGGTGTCGTTTTCAGCATCTGGGTCACCAGCAACAGTAATCCATGCCTGAATAGTATAGGTGCCCGGTGTAGCTAAATCAACAGTGGAAAGTAAATCGAATGTGTCTGTTTCTGCAGACAGAATGTCTGAGACGAAAGTTTCTGATACAACTGGGTTTCCGTTAACTGAATATGAAATATCAATAGAGGTAATTGTGCTCTGACCATTATTGAAAACTGAAAAGCCTACTGGCTCAGTTGCTGATAGACCACAGCCTGTTGAAGGGTTTATCATTGCAACTAAATCACCATCGTCAGTTGGCGGAACGTAAATAGCAACGTTGTCTAGTCCTATATACCAGTTCCAACCATCGCCATCATCATAAATAAACTTGGCTTGAAAATCTGCATTCAAATAACCAGAAAGGTCGATAGACGCACTTCGAGGGCCGCAAGTAGGGAAGAATCCCATACATCCTGGATCTGTATTTTCAGTAAATACGGTATCCCAAGTAGCCCCATTCCAAAGAGCAACAGCAAAATATGAAGCACCTATGTCTTCAAAAATGTAGTCGAATTGTAACAGGCCTGTGTCTTGTGCTGAGAGGTCAATTACAGGTGTTTCTAGGTCCATAATTATTGCTCCGAACGCACTACCAAGGTCATCATCGTGCACAAAAGCCATACAGCTTCCATCTACAGAACCACCTGGAGTTCCAGAGGCATTATCGCCAATGGTCCATATGGTATCTCCCAATACGGATGTATTGGTCCAGCCAGCCGGTAATTCGCAGGCATCAAAATCTTCTAAAAAGATGTTCTGAGCGCTACCAGTCAGACTCCCTAGAGTCATTAGTGCAATTGTGTATAATTTTCTCATTGGTTGTTTTTTATTCGGACAACGAAGATACAGACTTCTCTTTGCGAGAGTCACTTATGTTAATAAAATGTTACTAAGATTAGTCGTTGTAAAGACCAATTGAACCTGAATTAATCGACTGAATTTGATTTCCTGCTTTTCTTCTTCTTTTTCTTCTTTTCCTTTTTAACAAGTGGCTTGGAGTTGAAGAAGTAGCGGACGTCAAAGGTTAGGTAGCTACCATTCAGAAAAAGTTGTTGAACTCGCTCATCGTTTGGAACAGGGTTGTTCTCGTCTCTATACTGAATACGACTGCGGTAAACATCTGCAAAAGGAATGTGATACGTACCGCCTAAATAAAAGTAGCCGGCCTTTTTGGTGCGGTATTCCATTCCTAGGTTCATAATTCCTCCACCATGGATAAAACCATCGTTTCCTGTTTTACCATCAAAGCCTAATCGTGCACCATAATGCTCAAAAGATTGGAGGTTGTTTGTCTTGTCTTCATTGGTGGTGTAAATGTCTGATGGAAAAAAGGTGAGTTGAAGACCAGCGGCTGCGTTCAGAAAAATAGCGTCAGAAACTTGAATGAAAAAGAGAATTTTTATAGGATGTTCATATCCAATAATTGTAAAATCGGTGGCGCTGCTAAAAGCTGGACTTGCAGGGTTCGTGCCAAACGATGGGACAGAATCACGTCTAACGTTAAGGTCATAACTTCTTTGAACAAAATTCAGACCCGTTTCTAACGCAAACCGTTTGTGAAATGCGTATCGAATTACCATTCCTGCCGAAAAACTGAACTTCGGAGCAACCTCCACGCTGAAATTACTGTTGGAAACTTGCTGACTTCCTGTATTCAGAAAGTCAATTGGGAAAATCGGTCTAAATTCAACGCCCGCAGTAAGTGTCTGGACGCTTTCTTTTTCTTGAGCGAAACTAAAGATAGCAGCTAGGCAGAGAAAAAAGCAAATAAGCAATTTTTGCATGGTCAAAGTTACTACGCGAAACTGAGACAGTTTATTTGCATTGAACCTAAAGTGATAAAATGCACTGTACCGTAAATTTCACTCTCTTTATTTGTCGCATGAATTGGACGCTTTTTGGAATGGTAGTGCTGTTTTTAGCTCTAATTTCTGCCGCCTATCATAAAAGAAGGGGCTACTTCTTTTGGAGAACTTTTATACTTGCCTGCATGGGGTTTGGAGGATTAGGGTTGATGATATATCAGTTGTTTGTTTCCTGACAAAAAGCCCCGCCATTTCAGGCGGGGCTGGTTTACCCGACCTTAGCTTGGCGGGTCTAAGGCCTCGGGCCAACTAATAAGATATATCAGAGCTTGGTTTTCTGATTGCCTAATTTCTGATTGAAGTTTAGACAGGTTAGAAATTACACCGATTATAGGAATCTTATAGAAGCTGTATTTTCCCCATTCCCATTGCTCACCATCCACATCAAAAGATGCATCGGTATCTATTGGGAATGTTTGTGCTATTTGGTCTCGTATGCCGTCAGGATAAACCTGCATCATCGCAGTTTCGAATTTGTTCAATTTCGCAACCATCTGGTTAATGTTTGATGGGTCGCTTTCTGAGCTGTTAAACAGTAGCTCGGTCGGAGTTCGAAAGTCCGTTGCATTTTTTACATAAAACAAACGTTTGTTTCTTGCCTGTTCTAGTGGGATTTGGTCAACCGTAGAAACAATTGTTGCTTTAAGAGATTCCAGATATTCTACCGTTTCATTGGCAATAGTTTGAATTTCCTGAGCCTGTAAATTATCAGCCAAAAGGTTGTACAACGCTTGGTTGTTCGAAGCCAGTTTGGTGGAGTTTCTAAGTTGCTCGTCAATTTGAGTAATGCCAGAATCATAACCAACGCTATTGTTTACTCGCGTTAGCGCAAAAACCAGAATTAAACAAGTCATTGCTACAAGAGATGCCGAAAGCGTAATCGGTTTATTTGCTGACGTCTGATATCGCTTATAGAAATAGATAGGAATATAAAGGAAGGCCAGCGTTCCCATACCTACAATAAGAAGCATACTTGCTCCTGGCCAGTGCATTATTTTGAATAATGAACCCACGGTTGTGAAAGCCAATCCGACAAAGCCAGATATGTGCAGTAGCGCTTCATTACTTGGAGACTCTTTTAGTTTGTGTCTAAGAATCAACGGTAAATAAATAAGCGCCAAAATCATAGCACCCG
>JBLIGB010000094.1:0-6180 GCA_047636795.1 Bacteroidia bacterium
AGCGGTACATTTACCGATTCTGAGGGGAAATTTGACATCCGATACGGAAAGTCTGATTCGGTAAAACTTGACCTCACTTTTATTGGTTTCATCGACCGAGAAATTTCGGTAGTTGCTGGTCAGAAGATGCTTCATCAAATTTATCTTACTCCCACTTCGTATGAGAAAGATGCGGTGGTTGTGAGTTCAACACGAGCTAACAGAAACACCGCAACTGCTTATACCGATGTTGATTTGGAAACAATCGAAAGAAGAAATTTCGGTCAGGACATTCCAATTCTATTAGAATTGGAACCTAGTGTTATTTCCACTTCTGATGCTGGTGCTGGTGTTGGCTACACTGGAATCCGAATTCGTGGTTCAGACGCAACGCGGATTAACGTTACGCTGAATGGCATTCCTATTAACGATTCTGAATCGCATGGTGTATATTGGGTGAATATGCCTGATTTGGCTTCCAGTTTAGACAACGTTCAAGTTCAGCGTGGAGTTGGAACAAGCAGTAATGGAGCGGCTGCATTTGGTGGAAGCATAAACTTACAAACTAACAGGTTTCGCAAGAAATGGTATGTAGAAACCACCAACGGTTATGGGTCATTCAATACGTGGCGACATACAGTTTCGGCAGGCTCTGGATTGATTGCAAACAAGTTTACCGTGGATGCGCGCTTCAGCAGAATTTCCTCTGATGGCTATGTCGATAGAGCAACATCAAGCCTTTGGTCTTGGTACGCATCGGCCGCCTATCATGGCAAGAAAACCATGATTCGTTTTAATGTTTTAGGAGGTAGAGAACGAACGTATCAGTCATGGTATGGGACTCCCGAAGACTCACTGGAAACGAACCGAACTTTTAACTTTTATGATTACGAAAATGAAGTTGATAATTATGGACAGGATCATTATCAATTGATAATTGCGCACGAGTTTGACCGCAATTGGAACATTAACGTTAATGGTCATTACACACGCGGCAAAGGATACTTTGAGCAATTCCGAGGTCAAGATGACTTGGCCGATTACGGCTTAGAAAATGTAATTATGGGTAATGACACAATCACAACTTCAGACTTAGTTAGAAGACGTTGGTTAGACAATCATTTCTATGGTGCCACATTTGCCATGAATTATACCGGAAAGAAAGTGCAGGCAACACTCGGTGGTGGTTGGAACAACTATATCGGAGACCACTTTGGCGAGGTCATTCAAACTCAGTTTACCGAATACGAAGAACTACAAAAACGATATTATTTCGATAATGCAAGAAAGACAGATATCAGTGTATATATAAGAGCCAATTATCAGGTGCACTCTAAGGTAAACCTGTTTGCCGATTTACAACTACGTACTATAGAGTACAGCTTCGAAGGACCTGAGGCTGATATTTTTGGAAGAGTGAGCACCACACAACAGCAACTCAACTGGCTATTCTTCAACCCTAAAGCAGGAATAAACTACGAGTTGAATAGCCGGAACCGAATCTACTCTTCTATTGCCGTTGGTAACCGTGAGCCAGCAAGAGTTGATATTGTAGATGCAACCCAGATTTCTCGTCCTGAGTCGGAAAGAATGTACGACTGGGAGCTTGGATACGAGAGAAAAGACCGTAACTACTCGTTTGGGGTTAACGCCTACTGGATGATATACCAAAATCAGTTGGTGTTGAATGGACGTGTAAATGATGTAGGAGCATACATCCGTGAAAACGTAGACCAGAGCTTCAGATTAGGAATTGAGGTGATGGCGAGTATTAATATTCTCAAAAACCTGAGTCTGAATACAAACTTCACCTGGAGCAGAAACCGCATTCTGAATTTTACAGAATACGTAGATGACTACGATAATGGTGGACAGCAGGTGATTGAGCACGGTGAGACAGAAATCTCATTTTCTCCAAACTACATTGCGAAGGCAGTTTTAACATATCGCCCTATCAAGAACCTTGACATTGCTTTCATCACGCAGTATGTGGGAGAACAATTTTTAGACAACACCTCTAATCGCGATAGAATGCTTAATGATTACGTGACCAATAATTTCCGTGTTCATTACAACATTAAATGGAAATTCTTCAAAGAAATTGGCGTTGGTGTTCAGCTCAACAACATTTTCAATCAGTTTTATGAGTCAAACGGTTATACCTTCTCTTTTATATCTGGAGGAGAAACGGCTACCTCAAACTTCTACTATCCGCAGGCTGGCTTCAACTTTTTAACTATGCTTACACTGAAGTTCTAACGCTCTATTCGTGAAACATTTTTTAACCAACGGTGTTGGATTTTCTGAAACTACTCAGATTGAAAATGAACACACAATTACTCACAAACCTAGCGCTCTGTCTTTTTATGAATGTTGCTTATGGCCAAATACCAGAAGGCGGATTTGACAACATAACTTCATCAGGAGGTTGCTCGCAACCTGTAGGGTGGAATACGGTTAATGGAACGACAGGAGCGCTTGGTTTATGTACTGCAGAATCAGAAACGAGCAATCCCTACAGTGGATTTGCTGCACTCAAAATCACGTCAGAGTTTTTCTTTTTCGCTGCTCAGGTAATACCAGGGATTGTGAGCAATGGAAACATCGACATACAAAATCAGGGAGTTACTGGCGGTATTCCATTTACCGAAAGACCAACTGCATTTAAAGGTTGGTATAAAGGCGAACCCGTTAATGGAGATACTTATTCTATGGTTGCCGTGCTCATAAATGAGAATACAGGCGATACGGTAGGTGCTGCCATTTTTGAGGAGAATAGTACCGTTTCCAATTGGACACAATTCAGCGAAACAGTGGAATACTTCAATCAGGAGAATCCGACTATACTACAAATTACGATGTTCGCCAGCGACCCAGAAAACCCGCAGAATGGCAGTACCGTTTACTTCGATGAATTGGATTATGAAAGCCTAACAGTTGGCCTTCAAGAAAATGATGCTGCAAACATTAACGTCTATCCCAACCCTGCTGTTGACGATGTGTTTTTTAACATTGGCGCTTATGAAACAGCGCGGGTTAACATCTATAATTTTTTAGGGACTAGCGTTTTAGAACAAGTCGTTACTCAAACAGAAAATAGTGTTTCGCTGCTTCAATTAGCGCATGGAACCTATATCTGGCAACTAACTACTAAAAAAGGAGAGGCTATAAAAGGCAAGTTGATATTGACCGAATAATCCATTTATACAATTTCTGATTGATGGGTAACTTGCTTCTATGCAGGTTACCCATTCCGAAATCGGTTTGGACTGAATTGCAAAATATTCGCATTTGGAGAAACCGTTTCCGGTATGGATATAGTTAAACGTTTAGGCGACCCGAAAGTGATTCGCACAGCGGGTACTGCAAACGGCAAAAATTCGATTGCTCAATCATTCCTTTCCACCAAGTAATTGGCAGCGATAGAGACTTAACAGGTTGTGCTGGAGGATTGAAAAGGAAGCAGTGGCTACTGGAACACGCAAGTTCGCAGACTTTACTTTTTTGATCGCAAGAACAAGAGAATTATCGAAGTAATAATTGCAATAATCATTGCTTAAATCACCTTCTTTTTGAGGTAATACGTATTCAACTGCATTCCAGATTCAGCAGTTTCAGTTGCCGTTTGAATAGTGTAACCGTTTGCCAGAAAATCGGTGAGTGTTCGTTTCAACACGAAATCACCATTTCCGTATTCCGCGTCCGAAACCTTCACCTCATCAATTCTTCCCAAACCTTTAGAAACAAACACAACAGGTTTGATATTGAACAACTCGGTCATTGCCTTCACTACACGAATAATTGCCAAACTATCTTGCGCGCTTTCTGACGCTGGCCCATCCATCCACGAACTAAAAAAAATTCAGCCTATGCAGACTAGAAACACCATTAAAGACTTTAACAGAGCATATTTCATGATGATAGATTTGTGTTTGAAAGTATAAAACCGAAACGCAAATAACAAGCAATTGTTAATTCCCACAATTGCAATGGTTGTCCATTTCAACAGTCGTATTTGGCAACATCAACTTGATGTCTTCCTGCTCATTTTCAGTCATAACAATCACTCGTAAATCAACCTCTTCTAGCGCATACATCTCCACCATGGATTTAGGTAAATGCGTGATATTGTTACTCCACATGTCTATGTAGCGCAATTTCTTCAGGTTGCCAATCTCTTCCGGCAACGTCTGTAACTCGTTCTGATTGATAATCAATTCCCTTAAGTCTTCAAGCTGTCCTATTTCGGGTGGAATAGCCTCAATTTTATTCTTAAACAGAATAAGCTTTTTAAGATTTTTTAACAATCCAAGGTTTGCGGGAATTCCCTTGAGTCGGTTTTTACTTAAATCCAACCACTGTAAGTTAGGAAAGGCAGTAAACACCTCAGGCGGAACTTCACGCAGGCGGTCTTTCAGCTTTAAGCTGTAAACGCTATCACGCGGAGCAGCCAATGCTTCCTCTAAAGATCTGTATTGATAAATCTCGGTTTCGAGCGCCTCCAAGTTCCAGCTTTGGGAAAAAGCAGTCGTATTCAAACACAGTAGTATGACCGTTAAAACCAATCTCATAGTATTCCTTCTGCCAATTTCTTATCTATCGCTAAACGCTCTTTCAATTCCTCCAGGTTTCCAAATTTCCTTTCATCACGAATACGATCTTTCAACTCTAAAACCAACTGCTGTCCGTAGAGTTCCTCTCCGAATTCAAAAATATTTACCTCAATCCTTCTCATTTGTCCATTAACGGTTGGTCGATTGCCAATATTGAGCATGCCGCCAAATTTATTTTCACCTACATAGACGTAGCAAGCATACACACCGTTGGCTGGTATCACTTTCGTTTCATCATCAACCTGAATATTGGCTGTGGGATAACCAATTTCCCTACCGAGTTTATCTCCGTGAATAACCGTACCGCATAGCTGGTATGGGTGTGCTAGATACCTACTAGCGGTTAGCACATCACCATCTTGCAATGCCTTTCTGATTTTAGTAGAACTCACGGCCACATCATCTACGTCTTGAACAGAAATTTCCTCTACCTGAAAACCGTAGAGCGGGCCAGATTCGCGCAAATGCTCAAAGCTTCCTTCGCGGTTACGACCAAAATGATGGTCGTAACCAATTACTAGAACTGAGGTACCAAGCTTATCGACTAGAATATCACGGATAAAATCGAGGGAAGTGGTTCTTGAAAATTCCTTGGTAAACGGATGAATAATCAAGTTTTGGACTCCAGCTTCTTCCAGCAGCTTGATTTTCTCATCCATGGTTGTGATGAGCTCCAACCCATGATTGTCCGGAAAGAGCACCATGCGCGGGTGCGGATGAAACGTAAGCAGCACGCTCTCGCCACCAATCTTTTTGGCAGTTTCGTTCAGTCGGTTAATGATTTTTCTATGCCCAACATGAACACCATCGAATGTGCCGGTTGTAACAACTGCACCTTTTACTTTCTGAAACTCTTCTATAGAATGAAAAACCTTCAAGCGTTCTGTTTTGGTTTGGCAAAAATATTCAATGAAACTAAAACCTACTAGGTTTTCAAAACCTAGCAGGTCTCAAATCTGAATTTGGCAGTTCGCTCCGCGTTAAGGATGGAAGCGGCATCCTTTTTTACTGTCTTCTTTGAGCGCAGTCGAAATGAGGCTAGGAAAAAAGACACAGCGGACGGACAGCCTGAACCATAGGGAAACGTCAAAAAACAAGAAAGGCGAACCAGATGGTTCGCCTTTCTTAAAATCCATTGGGTTGAGAATTACTCTCCAACAACTTCAAATTCAAACTCGCCTTCCACTTCTTTATGAAGTCGGATGCTCGCATTGTACTTTCCAAGTGTTTTAACAATAGCTTCTTTGAGATTAATCTTCTTACGATCTACCTCCACTCCTATTGCAGTTTTGATTGCATCAGCGACCTGAATACTGTTTACAGAACCAAAGATTTTGTCTCCTTCGCCAGCTTTTGCACCAACTTTGATGTCAGCACCCTGAATCTTAGCCAACAATTTAGTTGCCTCTTCAATCAATTTAGCTTCGCGATGAGCGCGTTGTCTCAAATCTTCTTCTCTTACTTTTTTGGCACTATCAGTTGCCAAAGCAGCAAATCCGTTCGGAATAAGGTAATTTCTTCCGTATCCATTTTTCACAGTCACAAGATCATTCTTGTATCCTACGAATTCTACGTCTTTCTTAAGTAT
>JBLIGB010000095.1:0-6087 GCA_047636795.1 Bacteroidia bacterium
TTTGGGCAATGACAGCTTCGGTTGCTTTGAGCGGTGTACCTGACTCCAACCGGACCTCAATTTCCATTTGGCCGACATCCGTCTTAGGGTACAATTCATAACCAGAATTGCCAAGAGACCACAATGATCCAGCAAAAAGCAAAACGGTTACTAGCAACACCAAATATTTCGCCCGAAGGGCTACTTCTAAACTAGACGCATAACCGCGCTTAACCCATTCTATAAATCGTTGGAATGCTGTCAGTTTTTCCGGTTTGTTTTCTGAATTAGGAAGTTTATTTCGGAAGAAATACGCAGCCGTTAGCGGAATTAATGTGAGTGAGAAAATGTAAGAACCAATCATGGCAAAACCAACAGTAATTGCCAAAGGTGAGAAGAGGTATTTGGCCATTCCTGTAAGGAACATGGTTGGAATGAAAACCACCATAATTACCAACGTGGAAGCAAGAACGGGAGTTGCAACTTCAAGCGCAGCATCCATGGCCGCTTTAGATGCCTCTTTGCCCATTTTGAGGTGTCTATCCACATTCTCTAACACCACAATTGAGTTATCTACCAAGAGGCCAAGCACCATCGCAATTCCACCTAGTGTAATGCTGTTAATGGCCTGACCTGTGGCATATAACCCGATGAAAGCAAACAGCACAGAAAGCGGTAAGCTGATGGCAACCGCAAGTGCTGACCGAAAGTTTCCTAAGAACAAAACCAGTACAATAATTACCAGAAGTAATCCGCCAAACCCAGCGTATGCAAGTCCAGAAATTGAGTTCCGCACGTAAACCGATTGATCAAAAACCACATTCAGATTTACATCATCTGGCATACGGTCTTTCAGTAGAGGAAGAGATTTTCTGACGCTTTCTACAGCTGCAATTGTATTGGCTCCGGGGCGCTTGAAAATCGGCAAGTAAACCTGCTCTTTTCCATCAACTCGGGCAATATTTGTTTGAATAACACTCGCATCTACCGCCTCGCCAATGTCTTTTACATAAATAGGATTTCCATTCTTATATGTAACCACAATATCATTGAAGTCTTCCACTTCCTTAATCATCCCTTGGGCATCAATTCCGTAGTTGATATCTCCAATTTTGGCAATCCCAGAAGGGATCATGGTTGTATTCTTCTGAATGGCATCTGCCACCTGAGTTTGAGTCAGGTTGAGGGCCTCCAGTTTACCTGGATCAACATAGATGTAAATCCGTCTTTTAGAACCACCGTAAGCCGCTGGCGCGATGATGCCTTTTACACCACTCAGCATTTGTCTAAGGGCATAATATGCTAACCCGTAAAGCTCTTTTCCACTCTTCTCATCGCTACTTACAGTAAGCAACATCAATGGTTTAGAAGCCGTTGGGTCGAATGGCTGAACCATTGGCGGAAGCGTGCCGGGCGGCTGATAATACATGTCAGACATGGCGTAAGAAGATGTGTTGGCCATTGCCTCGGCTGGGTCAATATCCTCGCGGTAGGTATTGGTTACAATACTTACACCCATCAAACTCTTCGATTCCTGCTTCAGAATTCCGTTAGACTGACCCGTCCAACGCTCCATTCTACTTGTAATATCCTTCTCCACAACCTCGGCAGGCATTCCTGGGTAAAGCGTAAGTATCTGCATGGCAGATTTCTTAAACTGAGGAAGAAGATCGACAGCCATTTGCGGAATAAGCACACCTCCCATAACGATTACAATTATGGCGAATACAAGAACCAGATAAGGGTTCTTAAAGGAAAGTCGAATCATATATAAATTGGATGGATTGCTAAACTAGGCAAACGGTTAGGACTAGCCTATCCACTAATAGGTTGTAGCGGTTCGCTTTAAACTCATCCGTAGCTGGTTCAGCATTTGTCCTTTCCCCTCCACCAATAAAAAAAGGCTCCGTAATTGCGGAGCCTTTTGTTTCAAATCAAATCGTCAAATTCAAAAATACTTGATGGTCAGGTTTATAAGTGTCTGTGAGAGTTTAGTGTACGGTGGTAGCAACAACTCCAAGGCATTTGGAATGTGCTGTCTGAAAACACCACGAGCGTTAGAGAATGCAAGGAATCCATCCTTTCCGTGACCTTTTCCAATTCCACTGTTGTTAGACCCTCCAAAAGGCAAGTTTGTGTTGAAGAAATGTACCGCATTATGATTGATACAGCTTCCTCCTGCCCGTGTGTTGTTCAATAAGTAGTTGATGTTTTTGTTCTTGTTACTGTAGATGTACAACGCCAAAGGTTTCTCCCTAGAGTTGACTTCTGTAACAACTTCATCTAACGTGTTGAATGTAAAAATTGGCATCACAGGCCCGAAAATTTCATTCGTCATAAGAGTAGAGTCCTTGGAAACATTCGTCATCACAGTAGGAGGAATGAAGTTCTGATCTTCATCTAGTTTACCACTAGATTCAATCTTCGCTCCTTTTGCCACCGCATCTTCAATGTATCCTTTCACACGGTTGAAGTGATGTCCGTTTACAATCCGCGAATACGAACTTTCTTCTGATACGTTTTCGGTATAGAACTTATCGATGTATTTGTTTACACCCTTAATAAACTCGGCCTTTTTGCTCTCGTGTACCAAGACGTAATCTGGCGCAATGCATACTTGCCCATTATTCAAACATTTCCCCCACGCAATTCTGCGTGCAGCCATATCTATGTTGGCGGTTTCATCCACAATCGTGGGCGACTTACCACCCAATTCCAATGTAACTGAAGTCAGGTTTTTAGCGGCCGCCTGCATAACTATTTTACCAATACTTGGAGCGCCAGTAAAGAAAATGTGGTTGAACGGTAATGCCAAAAGCTCGGTAGATGTGTCTTTTCCTCCTTCCAAAACTGCTATTTCATTCTCGTCAAAGACTTCGGCCAATAACTCCTTCATCAACGCAGATGAATGTGGTGTTACCTCAGACGGTTTAATAACCACTGTATTACCCGCAGCAATGGCAGAAACCAAAGGGCCAAAAGTGAGGTTGAATGGAAAGTTCCAAGGAGAAATAATCAGCACCACGCCCTTAGCCTCGTACTTTATGTAAGAGCTTGAGCCCAACAATGCTATCGGTGTAGAAACACGCTCATCTTCCATCCAATTAGAAAGCTCGCTTCTAGCGTGTTTAATCTCTGTGGTTATTGGATAAACCTCTGTCAAATCCACCTCGCTTGGGTGTTTTCTATAGTCGTTATAAAGAGCTTCCTTAATACGCGGCCTGTATTTCTCCACCGTTTGATGAAGCTTCTTCAGCTTAGCTCTACGTTCGGAAACAGTCGTGCTTCCCACTTTTAGGTGGTTTTTTTGCTGTGCTTCAAATATCTTATGTATTTCAGACACTTGTGCTTCCTGCGGAGCTTCTAATACTGCTGTTGCCATAACGATGGTTTTTAGTTGATTAATTCAATTCTTTCTTTAAAATCTTACCTGTTGCACTCATTGGCAACGCATCCATAAACTGGATTATACGTGGGTATTTGTATGAAGCAATATGCTCTTTGGTCCATGCCATAAGAGCTTTTTCAGATACCTCGTGTCCTTTATTAATTACTACGCAGGCTTTTATTTCTTCTCCAGCTTCCTCATCTGCAACGCCTATCACGGCTACCATCGAAACGGCTTCATGCTTCATCATTACTTCTTCAACTTCTCGCGGATAAACGTTCAAGCCTTTTCGAATAATCATCTCTTTGGTTCTATCCACAATGAAGAAAAATCCGTCTTCATCTTTGATGGCAACATCACCCGAATGCAACCATCCATTCTTCAACGTTTCCTTATTAGCCTCGGGTTTATTGTAATACCCTTTCATCACATTATGGCCTCTATACACGAGTTCTCCTTTCTCTCCCGTGAGCACCTCATTGTCTGAATCATCCACAATTTTCACTTCAACACCCCAAACTGGAGTACCGACACTACCAGGTTTACAGCCAACTTTTTTTTGATTAAACGTGACCACCGGAGAGCCTTCAGACATGCCATAACCTTCTAATATGGATACGTTGAATTTCGCTTCGAAATTTTCCAACACATTAACAGGAAGCGCTGCTCCTCCCGAAATGCAAGCCTTTAGGTTTTTTGCAATTTCTTTAAGGTCGAATTTGGTGTTCTCATAGCTAAGTAAACCCCAATACATAGTTGGAACTCCCGCAAATATATTGATGCTGTGTTTCTGCAGCAATCCAAGGACCTCCTCCGCATCAAACCGAGGTAAAAGTACGCTTGTTGCTCCTTTATAAATTCCCGAATTCATCAGCACCGTCATTGCGAAAATGTGGAATAACGGCAAAACTACAAGCTGCTTGTCTTGTGTTTCGAGTTCAAGAATACCGTTGGAGATGATGGCATTATGAATCAGATTGGAATGTGTCAACTCCGCTCCTTTTGGCTTTCCTGTTGTACCTGATGTGTAGATAAGCACCGCAGTATCATCCGATGAGGTTCTTACAGTCTCAAAATCAGCGGATTGATTAGCCATCAAAAGGCCCATTGTCTTTATTCCTTCAATGGGAGATGAAGATGCAGGCTGAGGTGTGATTACATAGAACTGTTCACATTCCGAAGCTTCTTTAAAACCAGCAAATCCTTCTTGCGCCATTGGCAACTCGGGCGTACCCTCGAAGCAGAAATATGCTTTTGCTCCGGAGTCTTTTAGATGATATGCAATTTCATCCCGTTTTAAAAGCACAGACAACGGAACTACAATGGCTCCAGCCTTCAGAATTCCAAAATACACGATTGGGAAATGTGGTAGATTAAGGCAGCTTAACGCTACCCTATCTCCTTTTTTAATCCCCACACCTCGTAATCCGTTGGCTACTTGGTTGGCCGCTGCATTAATTTGCGCAAAGCTTAAATGACTATCAGAAAAAACGAACGCATCTTTCTCTGGATACTTGCGTGCGCTGTCTTCTAGTATTACAGAAAGGTTGAACATATGAACGAGGGATTATTAACTATTCAGTTGATTCCGGTAGGTAAAGTAAGGTAGTATTAAATACGTTTTGCAGAGAACATTCAATCAGGGTTTACACTTCTATAAATTCCGTAAAAAGAACATCCCGAACGCAATATGAATCAATACAAATTACATACTCTATTGGAGATTTAAATTGTGCTTTTAGCTCAAGCTGAAAAGAACTTTTCGGCTTTAATAACCGCACTCTTTAACCACAACCACATAGATGGCTTAAGACGATAGCCTTAATAAGAACTCTGAGGTACGTTTACCCTGCTTTCAGGACTTTCAGTACAAACTGACCATTCTGAGTTTCTCCTTGTAGGAAGTAAACGCCATTGGCCCAATCTTCTGTGTCTAGCTCAACTCTGCTAGCATTCGGTTGAAAACAGAACACCAATCTGCCGCTTAAATCGATTATCTCTACTAATTGGATTGCTGCATCTGAGACAATCACAAGTTGATTGTTGAAAGGGTTTGGGTAAACGCTCAAATCAAATTCAAGCTCTGCAATTCCAACCGTAATCCAGTTGTAAGGTTCGGAGATTGAAGAACAACCGTTTCCATCGGAAATCTCGACTGTATAATCACCGGCTTGAGTAGGTAAATACGTTTGGTTTGTCTCGCCCTCAATTGAATTTCCATTCAAATACCATTGGTAGCTAGAACCAACGGTTGATTCCAGCCCTGAACCATTCACAGAAATAACCGGTTGTGTTGGGAGTGGATTCACAACCACTTCGATATCCTCCGAAACCACTCCACAGTCATTTGTTGCAGAAACAGAATAGGTTGTCATATTTACTGGACTAACAGTAATGTTGCCTGTTATCTCCCCGCCTGGTTGCCACAGAATTGAACCGACTCCAGAAGATGCAAGTTCCACAGATTCTCCTTCACAAATCTCTTCATCGGGCGAAGCCGTAATAGCAGGCGCGGGGTTTACTTCAATCGTAACCTGATCGGTGGCTTCACCACAAGCATTGCTCACGGTCAGCGAATAAGTAGTTTGTTGTGTTGGAGAAACTGAAACATCGGCAGTTGTTTCAGTTGTAGTCCATAGGTATGAATCGGCATCTGTTGCACTAGAGTTTAACTGAACAGATTCTCCTTCGCAAATCGCTGTATTCCCTGAAATACTCAA
>JBLIGB010000096.1:0-6015 GCA_047636795.1 Bacteroidia bacterium
TTGTTACTGCGAAAAGTGTAAAAATGAAAAACGGCAAAATGTTTTTGTCCCCCATATTTTGTTTGAATTTGGAGCGAAGGTAGCAATGCATGCATTGCTTTATGAACAGCGACTGGTCGGTGATCATACATGGATAGAGCGTTTCCTTACTCTTCTAAGTTTAGTTCGATTACCGATATTAGCGATTAATGAAAGAGCTCTATTCCGCTGTACGAGATTTTGTTAAAGAAGACGTGAATTGGCTCGTTTACGGCATGACTATTCTATTTCTGTCAATTGCCTTGTACATCAATTACTCTGCAACAATTAACCTTAACCTTTTTAACCTGCAAGGAGGTTTTAATGAGAGATTCGGTTACTACGGATTGCTCTTTGGTGGAACTTACTTCACCACCGCCCTACTCGCTTCTTGGAAAACAAAAACCGCATTCCTAAAAGACTGGCGATTTTGGATTTTAGGAGCCCTGTTCGTTTTCATAGCTACTATTCCAAAGCTTCATATTTTGAAGTTGGTTGACGTACGCGCTCAAGATTGGAGTTTACATGAAATGGTGTTCGTTTCGAAAGGACATTTCTTTTTCCATCAAATGGTCATTTCTTTAGCTGGATTGGGAATTGTGAAACTGCTGTTCCATAAATGGGCTGCTATTGAGTATGGATTTCGAGCTGACTGGAAAACACTGAAGCCTTACTTCTTTGTACTAGCAATTGTTGCTCCGTTGATTATTAGCGCTTCCTTCTTTCCTGATTTTCAGAAAGCTTATCCGCAGTACAAACCGTGGGATTACAAGGAAGTTTTTGACTTAAGAATTGGTCAGCGAGCAGCCATTTTCGAAATGTGTTATTCAACCGGATTCGTAGCAGTGGAAGCTATATTTCGTGGAGCGTTAGCCATAACCATGGTCAAAATAATGGGGCCAAGAGCGGTACTAGCCATGGCTTCATTCTATTGCGTATTTCATTTTGGGAAACCTGCCGGAGAAGCCGTTGGTGCTTTCTTTGGTGGTTATGCGCTAGGCGTTCTTGCTATTCACAGCCGCAGCGTTCTGGGAGGATTAATTGTACACTTGGGCGTTGCTATGCTGATGGAAACAATGGGGTATCTCCATCATTACATGTAAGATTTATTCAATCGCAATCCAGTGCACCTCCAAATTCTGTCCCCACCAAGTGTCATCTACTCGGTTAATAATCATGTTGAACCCCGTGGTGGTAACCATCTGAGTAGTTACGTTAAATGAATCATCATATATGGTAGCCAACTCAGCAGAAGCTGTACAAACTACGTGTGGTGTACTTTCAAAGGCTTGTGGAAAAACAACGGTATAAAAGAGCAATTCATTCGTTCCACCACTCGGACCAACAAGTTCTTTTCCATGTTGGATGTTTGGTGTCGGACCAGCAGGGCCAGTTGGGCCTTGAGTTCCCATCGGGCCTATCGAACCTACTTCTCCATTGTTTCCAGTTGGACCTTGGGAGCCAGCTGAACCTTGAAGTCCCGTAGGACCTATAGCACCTACTTCTCCTTCGTTTCCAGTTGGGCCTTGAGGGCCAGTTGGGCCTGTCGCCCCCGGTGCTGCACTACCGCTAACTTTTGCATAGAATGCATATGGCACCGAAAGAAGCTGAGATGTACCCATCTCCTGATAAGACGTTCCTCCAGTTGCGTCAAGTTCTACTTTCAAAAAGTGAGAAGCACTCCCCCAGTTGATAGCTGAAAATGCCCCAGATGTAACTGTCCCTCCTCCTATTTCGATGTTAAACAGACCAAAATCGTTGGTTGATGTTGCTTGTGTTTCGGTGTACTCAACCGCACCACCAATAGAACCGCTAGTTACACTCAGCTGCAAAGCAATGTTCTGGTTGACCAACACATTGCCGCCATTGTCTCGAGCAACACCTTGGTAATTCATCAATTGTGGGCTTCCCTGTCCTACTACCACATCAGGAATTAGAAAAAACGAGCTTATCAATAATGAGAGGAAATATTTCATAAGTAAATCTGTTTCGATAAAAATGCATCACATAAGTACGAAATTAACCGATAACTACACTTGGTAAAGAAGCGATCGTATCTTTGCTTTCTCAAACCTTTTCAAGGTATTCATTATGTCAAAAACCAGAAAAATCCTCGTTCCAATTGTCCTCATTCTTGGTGTAATTCAATTTATACCACATGAAAGAGAAACTATTGTAATTGATGAATCTGCTAAGTTCACTACTGATAACATAGAGGTTCAAAATATTCTCGAAAAGGCGTGTATGGACTGCCATTCTAGCCAAACCACTTATCCGTGGTACGCAAATATTACTCCGGTTAACTATTGGCTAGAAGGACATGTTAAAGAAGGAAATGAGCATTTGAATTTCTCTGAATGGAACTCCTATACATTGGAAGACCAAAAACATGTAGCCAAAGAGATTGTAGAGGTAGTGGGGAAAAAGGAAATGCCAATGCTTTTCTATTGGCTAATTCATTGGGATGCGAAACTCACGGATGCAGAGAGAGAGACTCTGGTAACATATTTTAAAAGCATTTAGTGAACGAGGAATTTGAACTTATTGCCGATTTCAAACCCATGGGTGATCAGCCTGCGGCCATTAAGCAATTAGTTGAAGGCGTTGAAGATGGAGATACCGATCAGGTTCTACTAGGCGTAACAGGCTCTGGTAAAACATTCACAATGGCCAATGTGATTGCCCAAACTGGTCGACCAACACTTATTCTTAGTCACAATAAAACACTTGCTGCCCAGCTTTTCGGAGAGTTCAAACAATTCTTCCCAAACAACGCGGTTGAGTACTACGTTTCATATTACGATTACTATCAGCCAGAGGCTTATTTGCCAGTAACGGACACCTACATTGAGAAAGACCTTCAGATAAATGATGAGATTGAGAAGCACCGCTTAAGTGCGGCCTCTACCCTACTTTCTGGAAGACGTGATGTAATTGTCATTTCCTCAGTCTCGTGTATTTACGGTATTGGAAACCCGACCGATTTCGCCAACAACATAGTCGAAATCAAGGTTGGGCAATTGATAAGCAGAGAGAAGTTCATGCACAGTTTGGTTTCGAGTTTGTACGCTCGAGCAAACGTTACACTGGAACGCGGTCAGTTTCGGGTAAAAGGAGATACTGTTGATGTTTATGTTGCCTATGCCGATTACGCATACCGTGTTTTCTTCTTTGGTGATGAGATTGAGGAAATTGAAAAGATTGATCCGAAAACGGGCTCCACTTACGAGACATTGCAGCGAGCGGTCATCTATCCAGCAAACAACTTCGTTACCACTAAAGACACACTTCTAGAGAAAATCTGGGAGATTCAGGAAGACATGGTCAAGCAGGTTGACTATTTCAATGAAAGTGGAAAGCCGCTGGAAGCCAAACGTTTACAAGAGCGAGTTGAATACGATATTGAGATGATGCGCGAGCTTGGTTACTGCTCAGGCATCGAAAATTATTCAAGATATTTTGATGGACGAAAAGCGGGAACCAGACCTTTCTGTCTGATGGATTATTTCCCAAAAGATTTCCTCATGTTTATTGATGAGAGCCATGTTACCGTTTCTCAAATTGGAGCGATGTATGGCGGTGATAGAAGCCGAAAAGAAAACTTAGTTGGCTACGGATTTCGGTTGCCTTCGGCCATGGACAATCGCCCCTTAAAGTTTGATGAGTTTGAAACTATCACGAATCAGATGATTTATGTTTCTGCCACGCCAGCAGATTACGAATTGGAGAAAAGTGGCGGAATTGTAGCAGAGCAGATTATTCGTCCAACTGGGCTTTTAGACCCCATTATTGAGGTACGCCCAAGTGTCAATCAAGTAGATGATTTGCTTGACATGGTTGATCAAACCATCAAGAAAGGAGAACGAATTTTAGTCACAACGCTTACTAAGCGTATGGCAGAAGAACTCGCCAAATACATGGCTCGTTTAGATGTAAAATGCCGTTATATCCATTCAGACGTTGACACGGTTGAACGGGTTGAAATTCTCCGTGACTTACGATTGGGGAACTTTGATGTGCTCATTGGTATTAACCTCTTACGAGAGGGTTTGGATTTACCTGAGGTAAGTTTAGTTGCAATTCTCGATGCCGATAAGGAAGGCTTTCTACGTTCTTCCAGAGCTCTGACGCAAACTGCAGGTCGTGCTGCGAGGAACTTGAACGGTTTGGTAATTATGTATGCGGATAGAATCACGAAATCTATGAAGCAGACCATTGACGAAACAGAACGCAGAAGGGAAAAGCAAATCAAATTCAATACAGATAACGGAATGGTTCCGACTGCACTGAATAAATCTCGCGAAGCGATAATGAGTCAAACCTCGGTTGCTGGCTCCATGAAGCGCAAGATGAAATATGATATTCAGTCGGATATCAATCAAGCTGCCGAAGAAGGTATTCAGTATCTGAGTAAGGAGGAATTGAAAACCCAGTTGCAGCAAACCCGTGTTCAAATGGAAGGTGCTGCCAAAGAATTGGATTTCATTGAGGCAGCTCGTTTCCGCGATGAAATGAAAGCGATTGAATTACAGATGGCAAAGACGTAGAAACACGATTCATCGCGTCTGCCAATCGTAAGATCGTACAGGAATATTAAAGACGCGATGAATAGCGTCTCTACAAATTGCCTTGTTCGATTTGTTGTATTACCTCTTCAATTATTTTATCCTCGCCCTCAGCATCGTACTTTGATTTTAGATCATACCTAAATATCTTGGCAATACCTTGGAAAAACCAAGCGGTGAAACCACCTCGAAATCCCTTTACAATATCATACGAGATACTTCCTGTTTCGCGGTCAAGCAGCTTAATCAAGATTCGGCCTTGTGTAAATGATAATTTGGTGAGTTCTCCTTCATAATCACGTTTGATTTCCTTTTCGAGCAATTTCATACGCTTTTTACGCTCACGTTTGGTCATATGAGCAACCTCTGCTTCCACTTCCTTCATTCGTTTACCAGCCAACTTTGCATAAGGCAAAACCTTCTTTACATGGTATGCCAAACGATAATACTTTTTTCGCGCTTTTTTACTTTTAAAAACACGTTTTGCAGTTGCCTTGGCTGCAGGAAGCGACACTACCGGAATGGTATCTCCATTTACAACGATTGCGTTATAAAGTGTTCCATTTATGAGAGCAGAAGCAGTTGAATCATGGATAACTTGCGCTTTTAGCGGGCTTGCAGTCTTTCCTCCTTTTGTGGCTATTTGGTCTGTCTGATTCACATTGCTATCTGCCAATTTTTCACTTATCCGTGTCGCTCCTAGCCTGTCCTTTTGCGTATCTTTTTCAATAGGAAGCTTCTGTGCTAAAAGCACAAACGGAATTAAAAAAATGAAAATGGTGGCTGCGAATCGCATTTCCAAAAGGTAAGGCAATTTTCGCGCCAAGGGAGTTATATAGCTGTCAATTCAGCCTTGTTCTGTTGGTTTTCCACCTTGAGATGTTTGACTCGTTTCCAAATAAAGAAACAGAAGCTTCACTTGATTTTTCAGCAAAAACAGTCATTAAAGCAGCCACTTCTAATTCAGCCTCATCTACTTCATCCAGCATTTCAGGCTTAAAATGGTCAGCCACGAAGCCGGTGTCAAAGTTTCCGGAAGCAAAGGCATCATGCTCCATTACAAACTTGCAAAATGGCAATGTGGTCTTCACACCAGTAATCTGATACTCATCAATTGCCCGAATCATTTTAGCACGCGCCTCATCACGGTTTTCTGCGTGAACAGCCAATTTTGCAATCATGGGATCATAGTAGATTGGAATTTCCATTCCTTCCTCAAAACCATCATCTACCCGTACACCAGCTCCTTGCGGCCGAACGTATCGCTCCAATTTTCCGATGTCAGGAAGAAAGTTATTTTGAGGATCTTCTGCATAAACACGTGATTCAATAGCGTGACCATTTATCTTCAAGTCCTCTTGCGAAAAAGAAAGTTTCTCGCCTCGCGCTACTCTAATCTGTTCTTTTACAATATCAACACCAGAAATCATTT
>JBLIGB010000097.1:0-6012 GCA_047636795.1 Bacteroidia bacterium
ATTAGTACCCAAAATCAAACTTTTTGTTTCACTTTTGACGAAGTTAACCCACCTTCGACTACCTACAAAAAACATGGCATTTCCACCACAACTTAGTTTTTGGGAAATAAAACAGTATTTCCAAGACATTGATTTACTTGTTGTTGGAGGTGGAATTGTGGGATTAACCTCCGCTATCTTCTACAAAAAGAAACATCCTTCGGCTAAGATACGCGTATTAGAAAAAGGAATGCTGCCTTCGGGTGCAAGTACAAAGAATGCCGGATTTGCCTGTTTCGGAAGTCCGAGCGAAATTCTTTCTGATCTAGAAACCTCTTCGGAAGACGAAATTTACGCCTTAATTCTGGAGCGACTTAACGGGTTAGATGAGTTACGCTCCTTACTTGGGGACAATAATCTGACATACGATTCGTGCGGAGGCTATGAAGTTTTCACAAAAGCAGATGCTGAGCTTTTTGAAAAATGCAAATCATTTCTTTCCATTGCCAACAAGGAATTAAAAGCCAGAATAGGTCTCAAGGAAACCTATTCCTTGGCAGATGACCGTATTCCAGATTATGGTTTTTCAGGCGTTGAACACCTCATTCTTAACAAATATGAAGGTGCGCTAGACACAGGTGAAATGATGGCACATTTGATAAAACTAGCTGGGCAACTCGATATTACAATTTTAAACGGGTTGGAGGTTTCGGAATTCGCAGAGGTTAACTCTGGAGTTGAGGTAACTCTGAAAAATGATATCACTCTCAAATGTCGGAAACTTCATATTGCTACCAATGGCTTTGCGGCTTCGCTCCTACCTCATCTTGACGTTAAACCAGCTCGCGCACAAGTGCTGATTACTTCGCCAATAGACAATCTGAAAGTAAAGGGCACATTCCACATGGATGAAGGTTATTACTATTTCCGAAACGTTGGAAATCGAATACTGTTTGGTGGCGGTCGCCAATTGGATATTGCGGGAGAAACAGATACAGATTTAATCACAACAGAACGTATTCAAAAGGAATTAGAGAATATTTTACAAATAGTAATTCTTCCAAATACTAGTTATAAAATTGACCACCGATGGGCCGGAATCATGGGTGTTGGCGAAACGAAAAAAGCAATTACTCAACGTATTTCTGATAATGTGACCTGCGCTGTTCGTTTGGGCGGAATGGGTGTTGCAATTGGAACTTCTGTTGGGAAACGCTCTGCTGAGTTAATCGGTTAGCGAATTTGAATACATCAGTTTTGACAATATCTAACATCCGAAACGCGTTGAAAAACTAATTTCACACCAATTTCTACCATGAGCGAAGTAGTTTCCGTCATTCTCGAAATTCTTAAGTACACAATCCCTTCAGGGATTGTTTTTGCTACCGCCTATTTTCTCCTCAAAACGTTTTTGAAAGAACAACGGCAAATAGCCATCATTCAGGCTAAGGCCAATTCTAAATCAGAAATGATTCCCACTAGACTACAAGCTTATGAACGATTAATTCTGTTTCTAGAAAGAATAGAGCCTAATCAGATGATTCCTCGAGTTCATAGCACTGCCATGAGTGCATCCGTTTTCAAACGTGAACTTCAAAAGACAATCCGTGACGAATTTGAACACAATCTCACCCAACAGATTTACGTTTCGAATGGTGGTTGGAACAAACTGGTTGAAAGCCGAAATGCAGTGAATCAACTCATTGAACTTGCTAGCAAGAATGTGGGAGATAATGCCACAGGCGTTCAATTCAGTTCCGTATTATTTGACATTTTGAGCAAAGCTGGCATTTCGCCAACAGCAGATGCAATTGAAACGTTAAAAGCGGAAGCACGTCAACTTTTGTAACCCCAATTATTTAGTAGGTTCTTCGCTGCGGCAAACGGACTGATTTCTCCCCGTTTCACTTTCTCAGATAAGTCGTTCAACTTTTTCTTAGTTGACTTATCAGAATGGAATCGATAATTCAACTCTTCCGAAATAGCTTGCTTAAGCCAGAATTCGTTCTGATTAGCCCGTTGGTCTTCAAGGAAGCCGTTCAATTGAATGTGATTGAAATAGCTATCCGTAGTAGTAAGGATTTCATCTAATCCAGTTTCGTTTAAAGCTGAACAGGAAAGTGCTGGCACCGTCCAACCACTTTCTTTAGCAGGGAAAAGATGAAGAGCCTGATGATAAGTTGCCTTAGCTATGTTCGTGTATGAAGCATTTTCACCATCATCCTTATTAATAATGACAACGTCCGCCATTTCCATTACTCCACGTTTAATGCCTTGCAATTCATCTCCGGCAGTGGCTAAAACCAACAGCACAAACATGTCTGCCATAGAATGAACCGTAATCTCACTTTGCCCTACTCCAACGGTTTCAATCAGAATAATGTCAAAACCTGCGGCTTCGCACAGAATAATTGATTCACGCGTTTTGCGTGCTACACCTCCCAACGAACCGCTTGATGGCGTTGGTCGGATAAAGGCGTTCGGGTTGGCAGCAAGCTTATCCATGCGCGTCTTATCTCCCAAAATACTACCACGAGAAACACCGCTACTTGGATCAACAGCTAGTACTGCAACCTTGTGTCCATTTTCGGTAAATCGAGTTCCGATGGCCTCAATAAATGTGCTTTTCCCAACTCCCGGAACACCTGTGATTCCAATGCGTCTGCTTTTTACTCCTTGAGACAAACAGGCCGAAACAAGTTCCGAAGCCTTTTCAATGTGTTCCGTCTTAGTGCTTTCAACTAGAGTAATAGCGCGTGATAACGCTACGTAGTCGCCATTCAAAATGGCATCTTTCCACTCATCAAGGTTAGAAAAGTCTTGCATCGAAAATCAAAGTTACTCACAAAGGCGAACCCTCTAGAGATAATTGAGGTTGAGTCTGGTTTTGAGAGATTCCCATTCTTCTTCGGTTGCCAAAGAATCGAATTCGGTTTTGCCAGACTCATTGCGCAATTTGAGAATGTCGGCTGAGCGATCTTTAGAGTCGGGATGAGTACTTACCCATTCTAAATATTCTGGAAATGCTGAATCCTCTTGAGATAGCCGAAACATAAAATTGGCCAAGTGCTCAGGGTCCAAATTTGCCTTTAGCATATAATCAACTGCAAGCCTATCTGCTTCACGCTCTTGCGACCTATCAAATGAAGAAGATGTAAGCGTCTTAAAAACCTCAAGCATAACCTCAGAACCCGAATTACCACCTACCAATACTCCTAGCATGGCCAAACCCACCTCTTTCACCAGCTTCGTCATCACATGTCCTTCGGCAATATGACCAATCTCGTGTCCCATAACGCCAGCCATTTCATCTGCATTCTTGCAATAAGCAATCAGTCCTGTATTTATAATCAAATTACTATCGGGTAAAGCGAAGGCATTAACCTCACTATCATAAATCACATGTATTTTAATCTGATTAGGGTCAATTCCAACTGCCTCGCAAAGTCTCCTGTTTGCCTCATGAACAATGGCCACAACACTATCTGATTTCACTTCGGTTTCTGTTTTGGAAATCATTTCCATCATCATATCTCCCAACCGTGCTTCATTCGTTGCAGTCATTTCAGCCAACTTTTCGTCAGTCACGAAGGAGATTTGACTTAAAGCAAACCAAGTTCCGAAGAACCCAATAATCATTAGTAAAAATTGGCCAACAACTTTTCCCATTATGCTTTGCAAAATAAATTAGTCAGTCCACCCCAAAACCACCATTCCACATGTATCCGTTGCCTCACTTTGATGGCAGTATAAACGGTTAAGATAAACTCAGATAGGTTGAATATGAGGACAGTAATGATGTATGCGATATACGCATTGCTGATACGCATTTCATCAAACAAAATGGAAAGTGTCCACCACATACCTGAACTATTCATAAACAGAACTGTGATTTGAGAAAGTAGAGCTTGCGTGCAATGCCACCGTACAAAATAAGTTGATTTCCGATTGGCGAGATAGAAGATGAGTGTTGCCGCCAAATTGACAATCGGCAATGGAAGCCCAACTATCAACGCCATTACGGACATCAAGTAACTGTTAGAAGCTCTTTCGGCTTCAAAGTCGTTAGGTTCAAACGTTAATTCGGGTTTAACAATCATAATCCTTTATAAATATTCCAAGCCCAATTGCAAAGCACAATTGCGATAAGAGGAAGCGCAATTCGTGGTTGACGAGCAAATACTTCCAAACGAGATAGCGCTTCTCCAAGCAAATTACGTTTACGCCAGCGACCAGCAATTCCCAAAACAGGAACGACAATCAGCGCGAAAGAACCTAAAAAACCAAGCGGATTCATCATCAAAGCAGCGTCAAAATTTCCTTCTAAAATTGAAAGTACTGAACGGGTAGAACCGCAGGACGGACATGCAAAACCAGTAGCATGTTTAAACATACAAATGTTTAAACCCGAGCTTTCTTGGAACAAAAAATTCCAGGAAAGCCACAGATAACCTACTCCAACCAGCAAGTAAACCCAATTATAATTTTTACCCGTATTCAAAAGTTAAACCAGCGCTCGTTGAAAATTCTCAAAATTGACTTCTCTAGTTCGTCCCATAATTAGGAACCAATCCACAATGGCCCAAATCCCCAATCCTCCACAGGTAAGGAGTTTACCTACGCCCATTCCTGTATCACCAATGATAAAACGGTCAATTCCGAGTTGTCCGCCAAGAATTGAAACGATTAGAGAAGTTGTTGGGTCTTTCAAATTCAATGATTGAATTTTAATCCACTTATCGTCACCCGCCTCTAGCAATTGGGTGCGGATCATCGGTACTTGATGCCCTTCGAAATACTTGGCATTGGTCATTAAAAACATATCTGCTTTCTGCGTATCCATTGGTTGATGGGTTTAAAGTGTCCTACTCATATGGCTTTTCGGTATCGCCCCGTTATTAGACTGATATCTGGTCTTCAGTTAGTTGACGGCCTGAATATATTCAATAATATTTGACATAATGTTATTCTGGCACTAATTCTTACCGCAATATTTATCGTAATATTGCGATGCAATGGGAATAACGAAATCAGATAGATTCTCTAAAGAGCAGAATGAACTGGCAGAATTAGCCAAAGTATTGGGGCATCCAGCACGCATAGCTATTCTGCAATATTTAGCCACTCGAGACAGTTGTGTTTGCGGAAGCATTGTGAACGAAATTGGTTTGGCTCAAGCTACGGTGTCTCAACATTTAAAAGCCCTCAAAGAGGCGGGGTTTATTCAAGGTTCTGTTGATGGTGTAAGCATGTGTTATTGCATAAACACCAAGCATTTAGGAAAGGTGAACCGACTAATTTCTTCCCTCCTAAACACTTTTTGTGAACCAGGCAATTGCTGCTAAAAAATTGAAATAAATCATCGTGATAAACCGATAATTAAATAAACAGATTATGAAACTATCAGAAGTAAAAGAAGCGTTAAACGGAATGAATGAACTGACTTTCCGATTAGAAGATGGCACGCAAGTACCAGCGCACTTCCATGTAACCGAAGTAGGCAGCGTAAAAAGAAACTTTATCGACTGTGGCGGAACAGTCCGAAATGATGAAGCCGTAAACTTTCAGCTCTGGTCGGCAAACGACCACGACCACAGATTAGCTGCCACCAAACTATTCGAAGTCATTCGCCTGTCGGAAGAAAAATTGGGACTGACCAATACCGAGGTAGAAGTAGAATATCAAACAACTACCATTGGAACTTACGGACTTGAATTTGATGGCAAAGCATTTATATTGACCAATACTCAAACCGATTGTTTGGCTAAGGACGCATGCGGTGTTCCACAGGAACAACAGAAAATTACTGTAGTAGAATCTACCCAAGATTCTTCCTGCGATCCAGCAAGTGGTTGTTGCTAATTTTATTTTACAAAGCTTTGGGTGGTGGCTTTCAATAAGTGAGTCAAAGTGTTGTTATTTGCATTTGCAGATTTTCTGAATGACCGAAATCCTTCTCTCCTACTTCATTTACAATGTCCTCTTAGGAATCATCCTAACTGTGATTCAATTAATTAAATCGGAAGGAAAGGC
>JBLIGB010000098.1:0-5937 GCA_047636795.1 Bacteroidia bacterium
TTCACCATACCAATGTCTGACTGGTAGTTGTGGTAGAAATCACAGCTTACATCTCCATTCTGATTTTTATGAATATTCCCCTTTTTATGGGTGAATGTGTCCCATATTGATGGGCCTTTTCCATCCTTGTTCCAAGCACCCTCTATTTGATAAGCTGCGGTTGCAACACCCCACAGGAAATCATCTCCAAAATCAGCAGCGGTAAAATCAAGTTGCTGCTCCGGCTTCGACATTCCTGAAGCGTACGGTGCCAAGGCTAAACCTGCGCTACCCATCATTGCTCTTCGAATTGCTTCTCTTCTATCCATTCATTTCGACTATTAGATCTTCAAGGTTTTGAAAACCTTGAGGGTCTTTGATTTAAGGAATCACTTTTGTCTATTGTTGAAATCCGTTCAAAAATACCTTTCTGAATTTGGCGAAGGACGTCTGAATGGGCTAATTTTGTAGCAAACTTAAACAAGATGAAATTCGGTGTAGTCATTTTCCCAGGTTCTAATTGTGATCACGACATGATTTATGTCCTCCGCGACATCATGAAACAGGAAGTTGTTGAGCTTTGGCATAAAGATCACGATTTACAAGGTGTTGATTTTGTGGTACTACCGGGTGGCTTCTCTTTCGGAGATTATTTGCGTTCTGGGGCCATTGCACGCTTTTCTCCCATTATGAAAGAGGTGATTGAATTTGCAACCAACGGAGGTTACTTACTAGGTGTTTGCAACGGATTTCAAGTGCTTTGCGAAGCTGGTTTGTTGCCCGGTGCATTATTGCACAACAACACTCAGAAATTCATCTGTAAGAATGTGAATATTCGTTGCGAAACGTCAGACTCGCTGGTTACCAATCAGATGAAGTCAGGTGCAGCAATGAAAATTCCAATTGCTCATGGCGAAGGACGTTTTTATGCAGATACAGAAACGCTAACAGAGCTTCAGATAAATAACCAAGTGCTTTTCCGCTATTGCGATGAAAATGGAAAGTTGGATGATGCTGCCAATCCTAATGGATCGGTAAGCAACATTGCTGGCGTTACCAATAAGAGAAGAAATGTATTTGGAATGATGCCGCACCCTGAACGTGCAGCTGATGAAAACCTTGGAAATATAGATGGTAAAGCGCTGTTTGAATCCATACTTGCGGCAGTATCCGTTTAAGAATTACGAAAGTTTAGACCAAAAGAAAGGCTCACCAAATGGTGAGCCTTTTATTTTTCAAGCGAGAATGTTGTTTAGACAACTTTTACGTTAACTGCGTTCAAACCTTTTCGGCCTTCTTTCAATTCAAACTCAACGTTGTCGTCCTCACGAATTTCGTCAATCAATCCAGAGACGTGGACAAAGTATTCTGTTTTTGTTTCTTCGTCAATAACGAATCCAAAACCTTTAGAATCGTTAAAAAATTTTACTGTACCTTTTTTCATTGTAATTGATAATAATTATTATACCTCAAAAGTAGTGTAATTTCTTTCACACTTGCGCAACAGAGAGCAAGCCTGAGCACACCTAATCAATTATTTTACAATCAGTTTTTTCGTGAGGATTCCTTCTTCAGAAATCACGGTCAAAAGATACATTCCCAACTCTTCCAAATTCAATTCCAACGAGTTTGAGTTAGTGTTAAACTGCTTTACCAATTGACCTACTGAATTGTGAATTTGAACAGAACGATTTGCCACCTTTTCAAATTGAATTGTAAAGACGTTTTCTGATGGATTTGGGTAAACGGAAAATGATGATTCGTTTTTGACTTCTTCAACTCCAACCAACTCATTAAGTCGGTACTGACTAAAAAACCTCCAAATTTCTACGGATGCAGAAAAATCCTGATTCGTAACGCCTACATCAATCGGAGCTCCGGGCCATGTGTGAGCTCCACCGTTAATCCGGTACAACTCAACAGTTGACCCTGCGTCTCCCCCAGAATAAACAAAGCGGTCAGCCGTGCAGCCATCTGTTTGGTCAATGTCTGGCACAGCAGTTTCAATTGCAGTTGAATTACAATTATTGTAATCCACCCAATATGCAACACCTGCTTCTGCCCCTAAAAATCCCGTACCACCACCATAAGGAACGGTTGGGTCGACAGTTCCGTGAACCTGCATGACTGGAGTTGGATGTGCTGGATTACAAGCGAGGAAAGCAGGGTCTATCATGGCTCCAGTTACAGATGCAATTGCAGCAATACGGTTGCTAAGCTGACAAGCCAACCTGTAACTCATAAACCCACCGTTACTCATTCCCGTGCTGTAAACTCGGTTTAAATTAATGCTGTAATCAGAAGCAATAGTGTCAATTAAGGCTGACAGAAAACCGATATCATCAACCGTTTCTGTTGGCGAACCGAATGCATTCCAAAAAGTAGTGTTGGACGTATTCAAGGTTCCATCCGGAGCAACAAGAATGAAGTTGGCAGTGTCTGCAATTGATGTAAAGTTTCCATAAAACTCTTGTTGAGCCGCATTAGAGCCCAAACCGTGCAAATTAAATACGAGTGGTACTTCCGTGCTTCCATCGTTAATGCTTGGGACATAGACTCTGTAATCACGCTGAATACCATCATGCATAATGCTTTTTAAGAGCGTTTGAGACCAAGCGGTTTGAACAAGAAGAAATACAAAGACAGAAGTAAAAAGATGTTTCATGTGATTTTAGTCAGTTTTGAACACAAATGTACTGGATATTTAATCCCTGTTTGGTAACTATAATACAGCAGGTAAATTTGCGCCCGATTCAAACGGATAAATCAATTGACATGTCAGATTACAGGATAGAAAAAGATACAATGGGCGAGGTACAAGTGCCTGCCGATAAATATTGGGGAGCACAAACAGAGCGTTCGCGAAACAATTTTAAAATTGGTCCTGCTGGAAGCATGCCGCTTGAGGTAGTTTACGGCTTTGCTTATTTGAAAAAAGCGGCTGCGCACACCAATTGTGAATTGGGTGTTTTGGAGGAGAAAAAACGTGATCTTATTTCTGCTGTTTGTGAGGAAATTCTTGACGGAAAGCACGATGAACAATTTCCGTTGGTAATCTGGCAAACGGGTTCTGGTACGCAGAGCAACATGAACTCAAATGAGGTAATTGCAAACCGTGCTCATGTACTTAGCGGAGGACAACTAACTGATAAGGACAAGGTTTTGAAACCGAATGATGATGTGAATAAAAGTCAGTCTTCAAACGACACATTTCCCACAGGAATGCACATTGCATGTTACAAACTAATTATTGAGAATACGATTCCCGGAGTTGAGCAACTTCGAGATACGCTAAAAGCGAAATCAGTTGCGTTCAAGGATGTGGTGAAGATTGGACGTACGCACTTGATGGACGCTACTCCATTGACAATTGGACAGGAATTCAGCGGATACGTTTCTCAATTAGACCATGGTCTAAGAGCTTTGAGAAACACGCTTGCTCACCTTTCTGAATTGGCACTTGGCGGTACTGCTGTTGGAACGGGAATCAACACACCTCCTGGGTATGCGGTTTTAGTGGCGAAGAAAATTGCCGAGTTCTCTGGACTCCCTTTCGTTACAGCAGAAAACAAGTTTGAAGCTCTAGCCGCTCACGATGCATTGGTAGAAACACACGGAGCTCTAAAGCAATTAGCTGTTTCTCTAAACAAAATTGCGAACGATATTCGAATGATGGCTTCTGGTCCGCGTTCGGGAATTGGTGAGTTGATTATACCAGCAAATGAACCTGGTTCTTCTATTATGCCAGGAAAAGTAAACCCAACGCAATGCGAAGCATTAACTATGGTTTGTGCTCAGGTAATGGGAAATGACACGGCCGTAACCATTGCGGGAACGCAAGGACATTATGAATTAAATGTTTTCAAACCAGTTATGGCGTATAACGTGCTTCAATCAGCAAGATTGATTGGTGACGCATGCGCGTCTTTTGAGGAGCATTGCGCAGCTGGTATAGAACCAAATCATGCACGAATTCAGGAATTAGTGAACAACAGTTTAATGCTGGTAACTGCATTGAACACGAAAATTGGTTACTACAAAGCCGCTGAAATTGCTGGTAAAGCACACGAAGAAGGAACTACGCTAAAAGAATCAGCTTTAGCTCTTGGTTACCTCACATCTCAAGAATATGATGAGTGGGTTGACCCAAAGAAAATGATTGGGAGCTAAGGATAATAGGAAATCTAATCACGGGGCTTGTAGACTGACATAGCTGTAAACCCGCCGCCCTTTTTTAGTCATAAAATCAATTTGAACACTATCCTTTGCAAAGCTGGAAAGCACGAACCCAGGTTCGGCTATTCCAAAAAGGTTGTAAGATAAATTTTGAATGCTGCGTTGCGGATTGGAACCTCCTCCTGATGTTACATAAAGTGTTGGTGTTTCGGTTTTGATTAGCTCCAAGGAATGGTTGTGTCCGCAGAAGTAGATGTCCACTCCATATCTGTCGAATAACGGAACGAACTTTTCAATCAACTCTTCGGTGCTTCCGTGCCGACCTTCTGCTGCATAAACTGGATGGTGACCATAGACCACCAGCCAATCTGGATTTCCAGAAGCTAGAACAGAATCGAGCCAAACCAGGGCCTGTGCGGTGTCTGTATTAGAAACATGATAATCCATGTCATCCGTATCTGGGTCGTTATGGTAAGTTGTCACAAACGGGCTGGTATCCACGGCTATGAAATGCACGGAAACCGAATCTTCCGTAACCACCCATCTGTCGTAAAAGGCGGAAGGCATATTCCATCGGTCGCTTTGATTCGAATAGCTTATCTGTGCTCCAGTATTTCCTCGAACATCATGATTTCCTAAAGACGGATACCAAGGGACCGGAAGAAGGCATTCACGATTAAAGACATTCTCGAAAGTGCGATTCCAATGTGAATCGTTTGTGCCGCTGACGCCTGCGCTGTAGAAATTATCGCCTGTGGTTAGAACAGCATCAATTGGCATGCGACATGATAGTTCATTCATTACATAGGCATTGGCAAGCAAATTCACGTTGCCCTTTCTTCCCCAATCTCCGATGACCAAACATTTGTACCCTCCCTCGGGAACGTCAAACTGCTCAATATCATACGGAAATCGATCCACGCTGCATGCGCAGAGTGTAATTGCGAAAAGCATGAGAATGAGCCGATTCATTAAAACATTTTCTTTGGCTTCCCAGCCACAAAGTCTTTCAGATAATACGGCTCAAAATAAGCCACATCTTCAAACTGTTTATTAGCGAATTTAGATTCAGCCAGCGGAATCATTCCGCTAGCGCTTGTTTTAAAATCATCCAAGAAAATAGCATTTGTGTGCTGAATGATTTCCTTGCATTTGGCAGCCCCATCTCCAAGAAAAACAACCCTTCCTTTTTCTAGTTCTGAAGCAAAGCTCTTCTCGTCAATAATTTCTGCGGAAACAGCTTGAAGTTGGTTTAGGCCTGCATCAAAAAGCTGCATGTAAACCTCCATTCTGCGTGCATCAATCATCGGACAGAGAAAGGAAACATCAGCAAGTTCGTTCTCGAAATTCGCTTTAACCAAATGGGCCATGGATTCTAACGAACCAACCGAAAGTAACGGAATTCCTAAGCCATAGCACAAACCTTTTGCGGCCGAAACACCTATTCGCAAACCTGTATAAGAACCAGGACCTTTTGACACGCAGACGGCATCTAAGTCGGATGGTTTAAGTTCTGCTTGTTTGATGACCTCATCAATGTAAACCACCAACTTTTCTGAATGGGCATACGATTGATCGTGGCTTTCCTGTAAAGCCAGCATGTCACCATTACGAGAAATGGCTACCGAACAAGTAAGCGTGGAACTTTCTATATGAAGAATAGTGGCCACTTTTCAATAGAAAAATTAGTCTGACGGACCTTCTTTCGAACTGTATAAATCCTTCTTGCTCACAATCTCAACCTCATCTCCGGGCTTCAGCTTTTTGGAAATTGAGCGGTAA
>JBLIGB010000099.1:0-5842 GCA_047636795.1 Bacteroidia bacterium
AAATTTCCATCAACGGGAGAGTAGGAGGCAATTTCTTGTCCATTGCCTTTAAGGTCAACTAAACCAGTAGATACAGCTGGGTTTAATGGTTTTATATTTAGTGCATTTAGCACTTCTTCAATCTCAGTTTTCATATCGGTCGATACTTCTTGCATTTGCTTAGAATTATTCGTTTACGCAAAAGTAACAAATAAGGTAGCCTTGGGTTTAAACAAACAAATACCCCCACTGAATCGGCCGAAGCGTCATGCAATGGGGGTGAAACCAGGAATTGGAACTGTTCGTCAAATATAAAACATCATTTTAAATAAACGCGACTTAACAGAGAAAAAAATCGACAAACACCCAATTTAAACGGTTAAAACGTAAAAGTTAGAATAAACTCTTCTGTGTTTTCGTCCTTCAAAGTCTTACTAAGTGTCGTAACCTGCTTGTAGCTTCCGTCTTTTTTGAGGAGACGATACTCAACACGACTTACTTCTTTGGTTACGGTTACTTCAGCATGTGCTTTAAGAATCTTCTGAAAATCATCAGTATGAAAGAAATCATAAGGTGATTGATCAATGAGCTCACTTTCTGTGTAACCAATAAAGGCCATCAAACTTGGTGATAATTTGATGTATATGCCTTGCGAATTGTGAACCCCAACCATCGCATCTGGGTTCATGCAGCTACTTGTCAGTTTTTCAGCTTCTTCAAAGTTCGAACATTTAAAAAACGCGTCTTTTACGGGTGTAAGTGACGACATGGGGTTGGGGATTAAGGGTTTGTTTGTCCTTCACAGTTTTGTGTTGAAAAAAATGTAACGATTACGAAATTAAGGTTACCTGTGGCGAGTTCAAAGCATTACTTTTCATACATAAGTTCAACTGCATGGCAAAAAAGAAAGAGGAGCGGAAAATATTTGTCCTAGATACATCTGTAATAATTTACGATTACAACGCGATAACTCAGTTTGATGAGCATGATGTAGCCATTCCGATTACGGTTTTGGAAGAGCTTGATAATTTCAAAAAGGGCAACGACAGCAAAAACTTTGCTGCACGTGAATTCATTCGGGAACTGGATGTTCTTACGGGCACCAAAACGTTGCAGCAATGGGTGTCTATAAATGGGTCTAAAAAGGGTTCGTTTAAGGTTGTGATGACAGGCGGTAAAACCGATGTTGACGCGAACAGAATTTTCGGAGAAAACAAGGCGGATCACAACATTTTGAATGCCGCTCTAACGCTACAGACGGAATTTCCAGACCGTAAAGTTGTTCTTGTTAGCAAGGACATTAATTTGCGATTGAAAGCTAAGTCGTTGAACGTGAATGCGGAGGATTATGAAACTGGTAAGATCAAGGATGTCAGCACCTTGAATAAAGGAGAAACGAGTGTTGATTGCTTGGATGCTTCCCTCATTAATGATTTGTATAAAGAAGGTACTTGTGCACCAGAAACCGTAGGTCTGGAGAATGCGCCAAATAATCATTATTACATTCTGAAGAATGGTAAGAAATCAGCTTTGGTGCATAATAATCCTGAAACAGGAATGCTGCATCGGATTGAGAAAACGACTGCTTGTGGCGTTAGACCGTTGAACGCTGAACAGGTATTTGCGCTACATGCCATTCTCGACCCGAATGTTAAACTGGTTACGTTGCAAGGAGTTGCAGGAACAGGAAAAACACTTTTAGCACTTGCTGGCGCTATGGAGCAAAAACGCGACTATCGACAGATTTATTTGGCGCGACCGATTGTTCCTTTAAGCAACCGAGACATTGGCTTTTTGCCTGGTGATATTAAGAGCAAGATTAACCCTTACATGGAACCACTTTGGGATAATCTGAAGTTTATTCAAAGTCAGTTTCCTGAAAACGGAAAAGAAGCCAAGCAAATTCAGCTGATGGTGGAGCAGGAAAAACTGATGATTACGCCACTAGCATATATAAGAGGTAGAAGTTTGAGCAATATCTTTTTCATTATTGATGAAGCGCAAAACCTTACTCCGCATGAGGTGAAAACAATTATTACGCGTGCCGGAGAAAACACAAAAATCATCTTTACGGGGGATATCTTTCAGATAGACACTCCTTATTTGGATACGCAGAGTAACGGACTTTCTTACTTGATAGAAAAGGTGAAAGGAAATAAGCTTTGCGCGCACGTTACGCTTGAAAAAGGCGAGCGTTCTGAGCTAGCAAATTTGGCAAACGAGCTTTTATAACCTACCGCCCAAAACCGTACTCAATTTGTACGTCTGCGAGTTGCCACTGGTATTAAAAGTTTCAAACAGAATCACGTACATACCAATTCTTACTTTTTCACCATTATCGGTTGTGCCATCCCATGTAACAGTTCCAGAAGGACCAAGTAGTTCGTTTGTGGTCAGCTGACGAACAGGCCTTCCACTGGCGTCAAAAATGCGTATCGTTCCTACAAATCCAGATTCGGTGAAGTTGTAGTTAATGTTGAGTAAATCGTTTATGCCATCTCCATCATAAGGAGAAAATATTTCTGGATCTGTAGTTACCTCGCCTTCAATACCTGAAGTGGGAAAGAATTGAGAGTTCTGCAAACCGGGCGTTCCAAATCCAACCGATTGAGCTGCCGAATGCCAGTTGTCCAAATCATTCACAGGTCTATTCACATCCAACCTTTCTAGCGAAACGCCATCTAACGAACTGAGCAATGGAAAATGCAAGTCCTCGGAGTAAGAGAATGATTCGGTGACAACCGAATCCAAATTCAAAATATAGACGGTACCAGAATCATTGTTGTATGATGGTAAGTCGGTTTCAATAAAATTGTCGATTCCATGCTGGATATAATTCATCATTACATCTGTGGTGTCTTCGGTAATCAGAACATAAGCACCAGCCTTAACCGCATAGTTTTGGGTGATAATGGTCTTTTGATTACTGATGCCGTCTTCCTCATCATAATTTGCCAGCATCCAACCTTTGAGATTCAACGGCCTATCAGAATTATTTACAAGCTCCACGTAATCCACACCACCCGTGTATGGGTTGAAAAGCACTTCGTTGATTACAAAATCTCCTGAATCAGCATCAAATGGTAATATGAATGTTTCGGTTGAACCCGAACCTTGTAGGTTTCCTTCGCAATCTGATATTCCAATAAGATTAATCGTGTAAACCACACCGGAATCAACGGCTGTACCTAACGTTACTAGAATAGAATTGTCTGAAGACGAGGACGCGCTAGTCACATTAACGACTGGGTCAAGCAAGACATTTGCTGGACTGATAGCACTGGTATTCAGCGCTTCATTCAAAAATAACTCTATGGTTTGTGCATCGAGAATGACAACGCCAATAAGTTCTGGTCCGATGGTATCTGGAGCCGTGTTGAAAGCCGAGTTTTCTTCCGAAGGAGTTCCTCCAAGAGGGTGAGAAGAGCCAATCCAATTACTGGAATTTGTACATGATGCAAATGGGTTTATCTGTTCAATACTGTAGCCGCCACTTTCTTTGTTTTCGTCTTGATACCATGTAAGATTATAGCTGATTTGATCAATAACGGTCTCACTTGTATCTTGAAGAATAATATCATCACCAGTATTATTTAATGATGGGAATGACGAGACCAATACTACGTTTGGATAAAATGCAAAATCATCTGCTGATCCAGTTGCTATTAAAAGAGCGTATTCCTGTGGTGCTATAATGTGTGAACCAACAGTACCAAAACCAGATGCATCGCCTAATTTCCAATCCGCGAGGTCAATATAATTGCTGCTTGTATTAAACACTTCCACGAATTCAGCATCAGCCAGCCCAACAAATGGAGTAGGGTCGCACATGAATTCGTTGATGACCACATCACGGAAGTTTGCCGCTACCGTCACCACATATGAAAAAGGTTCGGTGGTCGTGATTAACGGATTTCCCGAAGGGTCTTCCACATTGGAAATTGTGAGATTGTAGATGGCTCCGTTAATAAGTGCCGCGCTAAACGTAAGATGCACCAAGCTAGGATTGGCACCATCAAGGCTTGCGTTAGAAGGTAAACTCAGCCCACCATCAGCGTTATAATTGGTCAAAGTTTCAGCCGTTGTTTGCTCAACAGGTTCGCTAAACAAAACATCAACTTCATTTATTGAAACCACGATAACAGACGAGACTTGTGGAGCTGTTACATCTAAAATGTAATCCCCGAAATAGAAATCATCGTAGAAAAAATTATCTGCGTTGCTTGAAGTGTATTTACAGAGAACGCTGATGTGGTCTGTTGTAGTTAAAGTGGTGTTGGTTCCAGAAGTATGAGGTGCAAAATCATATCCGCCTGCTTCATCAATATCTATTGACCAAAGTCCTGCGGCATCTCGTCTAACCCGCACCCGTAGTTCAAAACTGCCCGCTATGAGCGCGTCTGTACCTCGGCAAACAGAAGTTATGCTACCTCCATTCGAATAGAAAAGCTCGATTGCATCATTGCTTCCACCTTCGCCAAATTGGATGAAGTAACCTGTAGAAGTTATATCGGTTGGGTTGGTTTCATTTCCTACCAACCACACTTGCCCAAAATTATTTGCCGAACCAGAAAAGCTCTGCTTTATCCAAAACTGCCATTCTTTATCGCTTAAAGATTGTTGCACAAACTGAGTGGATAGAAAAGAAGTGTCTCCTCCAGTAGGCGAAGTGTTTACAACCTGAAGAACACTATCTGTATTGATAATAAAATCACCTGATGTTCCCTCCCAGGTTGGGTTTACTGTGAAATCACCATCGGAGAAATCATCAACCACCTGTGCCATTCCCAATGTGGGGAACAGCATTAGAAAAAAACTCAAAAAACGGCAGAAATAAGTAGACATTATGTAGAATTTTGCAAGAGAGCAAGGGAGGTAAATATAGTACTTTTGAACCCCGTCAGGGTTTAACCTTTCGTTATACAATTATGAGAATTGCCATTGTTGGAGTAACAGGTTTGGTTGGCCGAGAAATCCTAACCGTTTTGGAAGAGAGAAACGTTAAGATCACCGAGTTATATCTGGTAGCATCCGAGTCATCTGTTGGTAAAACAATTCGTTTTAAAGACAAGGAAATTCGGGTAATTGGAATGGAGAAAGCCATCTCATTAAAGCCAGATTTTGCGCTCTTTTCAGCTGGCGGAGGTACTTCGCTGGAATGGGCTCCAAAATTTGCAGAAGTTGGAACTACGGTTATCGATAATTCTTCTGCCTGGAGAATGGATGAAAACGTCCCGTTGGTTGTTCCTGAAGTAAACTTGGAATCAGCAGAAGGAGGTTCTAAGATTATTGCTAATCCGAACTGTTCTACCATTCAGTTAGTTGTGGCGCTGAAACCGCTTCATGACGCTTTCAAATTAAAGCGAGTTGTGGTAAGCACCTACCAATCTGTGAGTGGAACTGGCAAAGCTGCCATGCAGCAATTGGAGGAAGAGGAAAACGGAAAAATAGCAAGTGAACCAGCGTATCCTTATCCAATTCATCGGAACTGCATTCCGCATTGCGATGTCTTTTTGGATAATGGCTACACCAAGGAGGAAATGAAATTGGTACATGAAAGCCGTAAAATTTTAGGGATTCATGATTTGAAATTGACGGCAACCGCAGTTAGAGTGCCCGTAAACGGAGGCCATTCAGAATCTGTGAATGTAAGTTTGGAAAAGCCCGCTTCAGTAGAAGATATCCGGTGGGCTCTCTCCAAGGCGGAAGGGATTGTACTTCAAGATGATTTGGAATCAAACCTTTATCCAATGCCATTATTGGCTCACAAGAAAGATGATGTATTTGTGGGAAGAATACGAAAGGATGAAAGCGCAGAAAACACGTTTAACCTCTGGATTGTGGCAGACAATCTGCGTAAAGG
>JBLIGB010000100.1:0-5828 GCA_047636795.1 Bacteroidia bacterium
CATGAATCTTGTGTTTGATAAAAAACTTGTTGGTGGCAATTTCACAGTTACTGACAAAATTGGAAAAACCGTTTATTCAGGTCAAGTAAACACGGTGCAGCAAAGGTTGAATCTTTCAAACTTGGGATCCGGCTTATATATCCTGCAAGCCCGAAGTGATAATTACACTTCAAACGAACGAATTCTAATTACTGAATGAGATTTTTACTGCTTGGTTTTCTACTTACATATTCCGCCTCCATTTTTAGTCAGGTAAGTAATCCTGAATTCGACAAGATTGCTAAGAAGTTTGAAAAAGGAGGCTGGGAATCGGCTTTAGAATCTGCAGAATCGCTGATAGACAATGACAAGCACAGAAAAAAACCAGAGCCTTATTTGTGGGCTTCAATGTGTTTCTATGAAATTCACAAATCGGATGATGAGAAACTCCAATCACGATTTAAGTCTGCTTTACGCGATGCTCTAAAACATGCCGGAAAGGCTGTTTCAAAAGACAAGAACGGAGACATCGTTCAGGACAATCAGGAATATTTTGACACAATGAAAAAAGAGGGGATCGCTTATGCGCAGGAGCGTGAAAGTGAGGACGATTTCCGCAAAGCGCAATACACATATAAGCAGATTCTCAAGTTTGCACCAAATGATCCATACATCCAATTCACTAAAGGTGTCACAGACATTCGGATGAGCTCGATGTATCAAGCGGAACGCGAGATACAAGCGAGTTTCCCAATTTTAGAAGAGAACTACCGCAATTTAGAATATCAGCCAGACCCAATTAGTTCGCCTTTATTGAAACCGGCCGTTGTCTATTATATAGACCATTTAATTGGAAGCAATTTTGCTGATTCAGCTAAAACCGTTCTTCTATCAGCGCGTGTATTTTTCCCTCTTGATGAAGAAATTAAGCAGAAGCTTAAAGACCTGTAGTTAGGAGCTCTGAGCTACTCGCCCAACATACCCTTAATCATATCGTTAGTCTCGGTGCTCTTCACCGTTTCTATAATGGTTGAGATTCTTGAAACCATTGATTTTGCATCTTCAGATTCCTGTGTCTCGGCAGATTGGCGAAGGCCCATCAATACTTGAAGTGAAGATAATCGCATCCACCAAGCTCCTTCATTGAGAGCTAAGTTTTCTAGCAAATCCAATCCTTTCAACTGCGTTGCGATGTCCTGCTTCATCAGGTATTTCCCGAAAATTTGAACATACACGTATTTGTTATTTGGATCTGAAATCTTGTCAATACTATTCACAAAGAAGTCCATTTGCTCCGCTGTTCCATTCTGAGAATAAAGCGATGCGATAGAAGAAATAAGTGAACCACTTGCGTCTGCTTCAGCACCTTTTGCCAAAGACAACGCTTTGTCTTCATCGTAAGAAGCAATAGCCTTGAGTGTAGAACCAAGAACTGTGTAAGATTGATCTTTCATCGCTCCTTCGATTATGGCTTGTACGTTTACATCAGAACCAAATTGGTCTGACAATGCCGTAATGGCTTCTGCACGAACAATTGACTTGGCATCTTTTTGCGCCATCCAGATGAGCTTATTTTTAAGAAGAGAAGTATCAGCAACTGCTTTTCCTTTCAAAGATGTTAAGGCCTTTCTTCTTGTGCCCCAATATTCATCTTCCAAAGTATTCAGAATAGCGTCAATCGCATCTGGATTTTGGCTTGATTTCAGACCGTTCATCGCCTCAACCTTATCCAGGAAAAGTGGTGAATTCTTCAGCATGAACATGTATTCTTCTTCAGAAAGCGTTTCTGATTTTGTACCGAGTAGCATGTGCTCCGCGTCCACTTTTACCAAAGATGGTTTTCCCAGTACATTAAACTCAAAAGTTTGCTCTTTATCTGTTAAGTCAATTCTCTGTCGATTAACCGCTCCACCGAAATAAACATCCACATCCATCGGAATTCTGTACAATGGAAATTCTTCCAAATCTTGTGTTTGATTGATGCTTACGCTATACTTTTTGGTTTCCTCGTTGTACGCATGAGTGATTTCCAACGTTGGATAACCCTTATCTAAGAACCATTGGTTGAAGAACCAGTTGAGGTCAAATCCTGTCACTTTTTCCATTGCCAAACGCAATTGGTGTATTTCTACAGATTGGAACTTGTTCTCATTCAGGTAAAGGTTAAGCCCTTTATAGAAAGCCTCGTCTCCAAGAGTTTTGCGAAGCATGTGAAGAATACGACCGCCCTTATTATAAGAGTGTGCATCAAACATATCTTCCTTATTATCATAGAAGTACCGAATCATATCTACGTGGCCCGTTTGTCCTACAGAAGCGATATACTGACGCATTTGCTCATTCCCGTGCTTATCGGCCTCGTCCCGCCCATGTCGGTGCTCCAACCACATGTATTCTCCGTAAGTAGCGAATGATTCGTTAAGCGGAAGGTTACTCCAGCTTTCGCATGTAACCAAATCACCAAACCAATGGTGGAAAAGCTCGTGAGCAATAATTTTCTCATTGTCCGAATCAATCAACTCACGCTCTGTTCTATGAAGGAATTCGCCATGAATTGTAGCCGTAGTGTTTTCCATTGCTCCAGAAACGTAATCGCGAACAACTATCTGGCTGTATTTCTCCCAAGCGTAAGGGAAATCCAATACATCTGAATAGAAATCGAGCATTTTAGGAGTTTCACCGAAAATGGCTTTAGCGTGTGGCTCAAAAGCTGGCTCCACGTAGTAATCCACGTCAATTCCTTTCCATTTGTCTTTTACAACGGCAAACTCGCCAATTGCCATCATAGCCAAATAAGGCGCGTGTGGTTTGGTCTGTTTCCATTGGTCTATTCTAGTTCCGTCTCCGTTAGGGCGAGAGCTTACCAAAAGGCCGTTTGAAAGTGTTACGTAGCTACTATCGACAGTAATCTTGATATCCTGTGTCATGTTCTCGTTTGGAGAATCTATGGTTGGAAACCAGCAAGAACTTGATTCCGTTTCGCCCTGGGTCCAAATCTGCTTTGGCTTGTCTTTGTCTTCTCCGTTAGGGTTGATGAAATAAAGCCCTTTTGCATCGGTGATGGCTGCGCTTCCTTCAGCTTCCAATTCTTCTGGTTTCGCGATGTAATCAATCCAAATAACTATCGATTCGTTGCGGGTATACTCTTTATCCAACTCGATGTAAATCTTCTCCTTATCATACGTGTATTTGAGTGATTGCAGTTGTCCGTCCTTCTTCAAACTCACCGCACGCAAATCAAACCCTTTCGCATCCAACACCAATTGGTTGGTTGTGTAGAAATACGGCTTCAATGTCAACTCTGCCTTTCCAGATAGTTGTTGCTTCTCCCAATCAAAACGCACGTCCAGTGTGGTGTGTACAAGGTCAAACGTTCTGGTGTTTGAGGCCTGATAATCCAGTGCTTCCATCTCTACCACTTCTTCTTCAATCACTTCTTCCTCTGAGGTATCGGAAGCCACAGCAGTAGTTCCTTTCTGTGTTTTACACGCACTAAAACCGATGCTCAATGCAAGTAATCCGATAATCCAACTATTATTCTGGGTAAGAATTCTCATTCTATTCTTTTCTTTGATTTTTGAACGGGCGCAAAAATAGGTTTATAGCTGCTCAACACAACCGTAATTAGCGATTTTTAAAAGATGGACAAACGTGTAAAGGTTTCAGGGTCAGAGTTTTTGGTGGAATTTCAAGGAGACAGCAAGGAAAACGGGACGCTTGACGGCAAACCATTTACTTGGGATGTGAGCAAAATTTCCGACAACATTTATCACGTTATCAAAGACCATCGCTCTTACAATGTGGAGGTTTTACCAGAAATTAATGGCAAACGACCGATTAAAGTAAATGGCAAAATTTACCATACAGAAACCATCAACAAGTTTGATGAACTCCTAAAAAGCCTAGGTATGGAAAAAGGCGGTTCAGGAAAAGTGAACGAGCTAAAAGCTCCAATGCCTGGCCTTGTTCTAGAAATCAATGTAAAACCAGGAGACGAACTCAAAAAAGGAGACCGCGTATTGGTGTTAGAAGCCATGAAAATGGAGAATGTCATCAAAGCCTCAGCGGATGCAACTGTAACATCAATTGAAGTAGAAAAAGGGAAAACGGTAGATAAGAATCAGGTAATGATTCGCTTCGCTTAGTCGTTTACCAAAGAAATATCGAACTGAACTAAATCGATAAAATCTTGAACGCGATCATCAATCTGATCCTGAGTTAGATCAATCAAACTTTCTGTTCCGAATTTCCCCACGCAGAATGAAGCCATTGCAGACCCAAAAATGATGGCTCTTTTCATGTTTTCGAAAGAAATATCTCTTGTACTAGCCAAGTAACCGATAAATCCACCGGCAAAGCTATCTCCAGCTCCAGTGGGATCAAAAACCTCTTCTAATGGAAGTGCTGGCGCGAAGAAGACAGATTCTTTATTAAACAATAAGGCTCCGTGTTCTCCTTTCTTTATCACAAGAAATTCAGGGCCCATTTCAAGTATTTTCTGAGCAGCTTTAACCAAAGAATACTCTCCAGACAGCTGCCGAGCCTCTTCATCATTTATAGTCAGAACATCAATCTTCTTGATGACTTCTTTCAACTCGTCTAAAGCAATGTCCATCCAAAAATTCATTGTATCCAACACAATCAACTTCGGACGGTTCTTCAACTGATTGATAACAGACATCTGCACCGCAGGCGTCAAGTTTCCAAGCATCAAGAATTCACAATCTTGGTATTCGTCCAGTACAACTGGCTCAAAATCTGCCAAAACATTCAACTCAGTCACGAGGGTATCGCGCGTATTCATATCGTTGTGGTACTTACCGCTCCAGAAAAAAGTCTTTTCGCCTTCTTTAATCTGAATACCGGCTGTATTGGCTCCGTGATTTTTCAGGTTTTGTAGACCTTCCTCAGGAAAATCATCTCCAACAACCGAAACCATATTAATTGGTTTAGTGAAGTACGATGCGGCTAAAGCTATATATGTGGCTGCCCCACCAATTATTTTATCCGTTTTTCCGAACGGAGTTTCAATAGCATCAAAGGCAACGGTTCCAACTGTAAGTAGGCTCATTTGTGTAGGTCTAAATTTTTTTGACAAAGGTATTGGATTATATGATTGAGCAAATTACATTTGCAGCCCTTAAATTCCTCCTTAGCTCAGCTGGTTAGAGCATCTGACTGTTAATCAGAGGGTCCTTGGTTCGAGTCCAAGAGGAGGAGCAGTGATGGCGGGAGTTTCAACGTTTTGGTCGTTGGCTCCCGTTTTTATTTGCACACTATTTGCACAGAATTCGTGCTGAATATTGATGATAGTTTATTGTAATTCGAGTGGGTTCTGTCGCATTAAACTCTTCGGTTTTTTAAATCTACGACCTTACCAAGATTTAAGCCGCTAACGACTTGAAAGTTTCAAAATGGGTCAATCTGGAAGTTGTCATTGGACCCTTCCTAATGATGTTAACCACCTCAATTCCCGCAAGAGTCCGTTATGCTGACTCGAACTCTTTGAATCCTGCGCAGATTGATATTCTGCGCTTGATATTCCTGTGGTCCTGCTCAACGATATTGTTCAGATACTTACAGCTTCTGCGTCTGATTCTGCTGAAACTTCTTCTATTTACCGTTCGGATTGCTTCAGAATTAGCTCCACTCTTATCGATGTTAATTACTTTTGATCTTCCGTTATTTCCGATAGCCTTATTGGGAAACTTCTGGGCAGAACCTTTCATCCTCCGCTTGGTCAGCAGAAAATCAACTGTGTAACCATATTTGTCCACTGCTCGATATAGATACCTGTCCTTCCCCCCTGCTTTAATATACGTCTCGTCCATTCTCCAACTATCTTAGAC
>JBLIGB010000101.1:0-5828 GCA_047636795.1 Bacteroidia bacterium
TAGTGCAACTGCTGTTGCCAGTTTTTCTATTGCTTTGGCAAACAAATGAACGAGTAATACCACACCCACAAAAATGATGGCGAATGAAATGATTGGAAGAAACTCATTCGTAAGCTCAGTGTTCTGATAGAGATACTCTGATAATTCTTGTGCAAACCTCACCGCCAAGTATACGCCAGCAATAAGGGCAACCAAACGTGAAATCTCCATAATCAGACCACTGGTAAGCCCCTTATATAAACCCCAAACCATGGGGACGGCCAAAAGTATGTCGAGCCAATTCATTAGTAATCTAGCGTGTAGCCATGGTTTTCTGCTGTTTCCACCACAGTTCGGTTTACAACTCCAAAAAACGTCTTTCCAAATCGGTAGTTCTCCAATTTCTCCCGTTTTTCTCGTAAGAATTGTTCACGCTGGGTACTCAGCATTTTAATGATGGAGATATACTCCTTTCTTTCATATTCGGTTTCGGCCAAGTGCATTTCAAAATCCCGATTCGAGAATTCATTCAAACTAGGATTCATGTGTTTGGTGCTCTGTTTTAGAACATCTCCCCCGGAGTTTTTTAAATCAATAAGATCCCAGCTATAATTTAGTCCTTGATACAGTTTTGTTGCCTTAAAAAAGGTTCTGGCCTCAACCTGATTCTCGCCTTGTAGCCCCGCATCTTCATCCAAATCTGCCTGCATTTCATAGCGACCTAAACCATCCCGCCCGTAATACATGTAGGTGGTGTTAATCATGTGATTCGCTTCGCGGAGCATTGTGCCATCATACGATTTTTCTAAAATAACAGCAGGTTCTTTAAGGCCAATAATATTGAATGACCCGCCAGTGGCGGAAGACATTGCTTTCCATTCACTTTGCTCCTTAGTATTCGAGTATGTCATAAAATATAATGAGTGAAGCGTAATTCCTTTTTCTTGCGCATCGCGTATTGGTTTCTTAAACCCAGGACCGGCAGATGGTTTACCATTTCCAGCTACAAACATCAATTTAATCGCATTTGGGTCATCAGACCAGTCCAAGTCGTTTATTGCAACATCCAAGGCATGTCCCATAAAGAAGTTTCCCGGGGATGTCACATCCCTAATTTGAAAAAAGGGATACGCAGCGGCATCAATATCATTTGTTAAGTCTGAAATTATCTGGACGTACTTATTTTCTTTTTTAAAGCTTGGGCGGCCCATGCAAACAATGCCAATCCGATAGTTAGGAACAGGATTAAGACGTGCCAGTTCGTTTTGTATTTCCCAAAATTTACCACGTATAGAATATAGAATCCCCCCAGTACTTCCGCTAATGTCAATTACAAAAACGATGTCGATTGGTGGGCCACCAACTACTTCTAAAACGCTGCTTTTACTATAGCTATAGTTAGATGACCCCGCAATAATGACCAACGCCAGTAAGGCGCGTATTAAAAAGTTTGAAAATAAGCTACTGCTAAGAGGTTGGGTAGGGAGCATTTTCGTGCGCAAAAATAATGTTTTGAGTTTTACAGGTTTACTACACTAATTTTGTGCCATGGCTGAATTAGAATTACAAAAGGAATGGCAAGAAGTACTGTCTAAGTTGGAGGAGCGGTTTGGAGGAGGACTTGACTTAGATGCTGTACTTTTCTTAATTGGTGTGCAGGAATTGGGGCAGGGTCATCGGGAGTTTAAAAAGAGCGAAAAAACGGACCTGATGCACGTTGCAATTTGCCGACTGTTGAGTCAATATGGATACTATGAGTTGTTGGGTGAAGACGAAGATGGTTGGCCGCACTACAAGGAGTTGGACAAACTGCCAAGGCTTAACCCAACACAACAAAGCCTTTTAATGAAAGAAGCTATTGTAGCTTATTTTAAGACTATCTGAGAAACGGATTAATCAACAATAATCGTCCTTTCAAAGGTTTCTCCTTGTTCTAGGATCACGATATTCTCAAGGTCGGTAAAAGGAGGGAAAACCACATCGTACTTGATAATCGCATCTTCAAACCATACGAATTCTGCTTTTCCTTGTGTGCCTGTTATAATATTGGTGTCAATGTGCTCGGATCCAATTTCATCAAGGTAAAACCGCACCGTAGCGAAAATAGCTGGAACTTGAATTGTATCTCCATTGACAAAATTAACGGAGTCTTTCAGGACTGTAATAATTGCCTTAGCATCCCTGTTCTTCTTACAGGAAGAAGAGCTTATGATTAGTCCTAGGATAACAACCGGCAAAAAGTATTTCGCGTATTTCATAATGTACAATTTGTGGGATAAAGTTAAATGATTGGTTGATTATTCGGGTAGGATAATCTGAGTTTCGGTGGTTTATCCATTCTTAACTTCAAAGTGCTCGTGCGTTGATACTCCATTTCCAGCTTCTAATTCATTGAAAAAACACAAGAACGAACCCAAGACGCAAAACTTTCGTATTCATGGAATGTTTTTTGACTAACCCGAATAAAACGGTTGAAGAAAAATATCTTTGAGCCAGCAAATCAAATTTACCAACACTTACTAAACGAAACGTACAATGAAAAAAATCATCCTAATCATGTCTGCGGTGCTTTTTACTGTCGGTGGGTTTGCACAAGATAATAAAGAACCAATTGTACTTATTAGTACAACCTTCGGAGACATCAAAGTGAAGCTCTACAACGAAACACCAATTCACAGAGATAATTTTTTGGAATTGGTAAAATCAGGAAAATACGATGGGTCGGTTTTTCATCGCGTCATCAATAAATTCATGATTCAGGGTGGAGGAAATGCTGCTTTAGGAACTATTGATAATCGTCCGATGCTTCCTGCCGAGATAAACGGAAAGTTTATCCACAAAAAAGGAGCACTTTCAGCGGCAAGAACTGGAGATCAAGTAAATCCAGAAAGAAAGTCTTCGGGTTCTCAGTTCTATATCGTGCAAGGACAAACATATCCTGTTGAACGAATGGATCAGATGAGCCAGCGATCAGGAGTAGAATACACAAATGATCAAAAAACGATTTACGCTACGTTGGGCGGAACGCCTCATTTAGATATGCAGTACACCGTTTTTGGTGAGGTCATTGAAGGTTTGGATGTGGTGGATAAAATTGCTGCAGTAGAAACACGCCAAGCAGATGTACCCGTAGAGCCGATTCCCATGAAAATGACACTTGCTAAAAAATAATTCATTTGTTTATCTCATAATTAAACAGGCCGCCAATTGCGCGGCCTGTTCTATTTTTGCCCTATGTTAAAGAAACTCGAAGACTACGAGAAACAAATTCACGAGCTGGCTATTACCAGTACGGAAGACTTGGAGATTTTCCGCTTACAGTTCCTATCAAAAAAGGGAATCATTCCCCAGCTTTTCACCGCTTTTCGTGAAGTGCCAAACGAGCAGAAAAAGGCATTTGGTCAGAAACTGAATGTGTTGAAGAACTTGGCAGAAACCAAGTTTAAAGAGCTTCAAACCGAATTGAAATCAAGCGGAGCGAAAGTTTCTGATGATATTGATTTGACGCTTCCTCCATTTCCATCGGAACTCGGAACACGCCATCCTATAAATATGGTTCGGAGGGAAGTAGTTAGCATTTTTGAGCGTATCGGTTTTACCGTTTCTGAAGGGCCTGAGATTGAAGATGACTGGCACAATTTTTCGGCTCTGAATTTTCCACCAGAGCATCCAGCAAGAGATATGCAGGATACTTTTTTTGTGGATAAGGATCCAGATATGGCTTTGAGAACGCACACTTCATCCGTACAAGTTCGGGTGATGGAAAACCAAAAACCTCCTATTCGTACCATCTCTCCGGGAAGGGTTTTTAGAAACGAAGCAATTTCTGCAAGAGCGCATTGTATCTTCCATCAGGTTGAAGGGTTGTACATAGATAAGAACGTTTCGTTTGCGGATATGAAAGATACGCTGCTCTATTTTGCGCGCGAGTTTTACGGGCCAGAAACTAAGATTCGCTTACGACCTTCCTATTTCCCGTTTACCGAACCAAGCGCGGAAATGGATGTGTATTGGGGTCTCGAAACCGAAGCAGATCACCGAATTACTAAAGGAACAGGTTGGTTGGAAGTGTTGGGTTGCGGAATGGTTGACCCGAATGTGCTTCGCTCATGTAATATTGATCCAGAAGAATATTCAGGTTTCGCCTTCGGAATGGGAATCGAGCGAACTGCTATGCTCAAGTATCAAGTGAAAGATTTGCGTTTGTTCTTCGAGAACGATAAACGATTCTTGGATCAATTCAAGACGGCTTATTAAACCCTCTCTTTAAAGAGGGGCGGCACGAAATTGTAGCTTACGGAAATTTCGGGTCGGGGGATTTAGTTGAAAAAAGAGACGATGAAAGACAAGATTAAAGAGCTTAAAGAGAAGCAGGAACTGGCTAAGCTAGGCGGTGGAGAAAAACGAATAGAATCTCAGCACGCCAAAGGAAAACTGACAGCTCGCGAGCGAATTGCGTTGTTGATGGACGAGGGTAGTTTTGAGGAGATTGGTATGTTCATCACGCATCGATCTGTTGAGTTTGGCCTAGACAAGCAAAAGTTCTTGGGTGATGGAGTTGTTACGGGATATGGTACAATTCACGGTCGATTGGCTTATGTTTTTGCCCAGGACTTTACCGTTTTTGGTGGTTCGTTGGCAGAAATGCATGCAGAGAAAATTTGCCGAATTATGGACTTAGCGATGGAAAACGGTGCTCCGGTCATCGGTCTTAATGATTCAGGCGGGGCGCGTATTCAGGAAGGCGTAGTGTCGCTTGGTGGTTATGCCGATATCTTTTACAAAAACACACGCGCTTCAGGTGTAATCCCTCAAATTTCAGCCATTATGGGCCCATGCGCTGGTGGTGCTGTTTATTCCCCAGCACTAACCGATTTTGTAATGATGGTCCAGGATAGCAGCTACATGTTTGTTACTGGTCCTAACGTAGTAAAAACCGTGACTCACGAGGAAGTTACATCAGAAGAACTGGGTGGCGCAAGTACCCACTCAACCAAATCTGGCGTAACACACTTTTCGTATGCCAATGATTTGGAGTGTATAGAAAACCTGAAAAAGCTTCTGAGCTATGTTCCTCAGAATTGTGAAGAAGAAGCACCAGCAATTCCATATCAGTCTGTAGATGAAACGCGACTCGTCTTGGATGAAATCATGCCTGATAATCCAAATCAACCTTACGATATTAAGGAGGTAATTGAGCAGGTTGCGGACGTGAATTCATTCTTTGAAGTTCATAAAGACTTTGCTGAGAATATGGTTGTTGGTTTCGCTCGTTTAGGTGGGAAAAGCATCGGAATTGTTGCAAATCAACCCGCTGTTTTGGCTGGAGTTCTTGATATAGATGCATCAACCAAAGGTGCACGCTTTGTACGTTTCTGCGATTGCTTCAACATTCCTTTATTAGTATTTGAAGATGTGCCGGGCTTCCTCCCTGGCACCGATCAGGAATGGAACGGCATCATCTCTAATGGAGCAAAATTGCTCTATGCTTTTAGCGAAGCAACCGTCCCGCGTATTACGGTAATTACTCGAAAAGCATACGGTGGTGCTTATGACGTAATGAACAGTAAGCATATTGGTGCCGATATGAATTATGCTTGGCCATCGGCAGAAATTGCCGTGATGGGGGCAAAAGGCGCAGCCGAAATTATCTTTCGACACGAAATAAAAGCGGCAGATAACCCTCAATCAAAACTCAAAGAAAAAGAAAACGAATATGTTGAGCATTTTGCTAATCCATATCGTGCTGCTGAAAAGGGATATGTAGATGAGGTTATTCTTCCTTCAAATACGCGTAAAAAGCTTTTACGAGCGTATGAAATGTTGAAAAATAAGGCGGCAACATTACC